>NZ_JARAVK010000420.1:0-4828 GCF_033792765.1 Streptomyces sp. PA03-6a
GAGGGCGGGCGGGTGGACGCCCGCCGCAGGCGCAACGCACCCGCACACAACAGCAGGCCGCACCCGCGGACCGCGCCCGGAGCCTGATCGCGCACGGCGCGACGTGATGCGTCCCGGGGAAACCCCGTGTGCCCCGCGCCGCCGAGGTGACATCCTGGCCGGGTGAGCGGTGTGAACGGACCCGAGATCGGCATCAGCTTCGACTCCGCGCTGCGGCTCTTCGCCGCGGCGCCACGACGGGAGGGGCGGACCACCGTCGTCACCGACGGGGTGTCCACGCTGGGGCACGTCGTGGAGTCGCTCGGCGTCCCGCTCACCGAGGTCGGCCGGCTGCTGGCGGACGGCCGTGAGGTCCCCGTCTCGTACGTCCCGGTCGCCGGCGTGCACGTCGAGGTCGAGCCCGTCACCCGGCCGCAGGCCGTGCCGGGGGCGCCGCTGCGCTTCCTGCTCGACGTGCACCTGGGCACGCTCGCCCGGCGGTTGCGGCTGCTGGGGGTCGACGCCGCGTACGAGAGCGAGGACATCGGCGACCCCGCCCTGGCCGCCCGGTCGGCCGCCGAACGGCGGGTGATGCTCTCGCGGGACCGCGGCCTGCTGCGCCGCCGGGAACTGTGGGCGGGCGCCTATGTCTACAGCGACCAGCCCGACGAGCAACTGCGTGACGTGCTCGGCCGGTTCGCCCCCGTCCTGGCGCCCTGGACGCGCTGCACGGCGTGCAACGGGCCGTTGCAGGAGGCCGACAAGGACGCCGTGTGGGAGAAGCTGGAGCACGGCACCCGGCGCAGCTACGACGTGTTCGCGCAGTGCGTCGTCTGCGAGCGCCCGTACTGGCGCGGCGCGCACCACGCCCGGCTGGACGCGATCGTCCGGGACGCGGTGGGCGAGTTCGGCGGCGGCTCCGCCGTGCCGTCGGGGGCCGGGGGCTCCTGAGGGTCGCGGGCGGCTGCGAGGCAGGCTCCCGCGGTGGGGACGAGTGCCCCAAAGGCCCACAATCCGCGGCAACTGTGAGCCATGGCACAGCGCTTGCACTTCACGATTCGTCCCACCGGCTACTCACCGGTAGGGGCCGTCGCTACGGTACTGCGCAACCGGTTCCGCCGAGCGGAACGTAGTCGTACGGGCGCGTAGCGTGTCCCGGCGCGGCGGGATCCGGCTGTCCACCGTCCGAGCAGCCTGGAGAGTGCATGCGTCGCCGTCCCGGCAGCCGCACGATCCGCACCCGGATCCTCGCCCTGGTGCTGATCCCCGTCGTCGTCCTCGTCTCGCTGTGGACCTTCGCCGTGGTCTCGGTGACCGGCGAACTGCGCGACCTCATCCGGCTGCAGGCCGTCTACGTCCACTACGGCACCCCGGTCGACACCACCGTCGGCCAGATCCAGGTCGAACGGCGGCTGTCCGCCGCGTACCTGGCCTCAGGGAGCAGCCGCAGCGCGCTGGCCGACCTCACCGGGCAGCAGCGGCACACCGACGAGGTGATCGCCGCGATGCGCGCGGCGATCGGCGACCGGGGCGAGCGCGGGGACCTCAGCGCCGGCCAGAGCCGGGTGCTCACCCGGGCGCTCGCCGCCGTGGACCGGCTGCCCGCGCTGCGCCGCGACGTCATCGCCGGGCGGATCGACTGGGCGCGCGCCGTGGACCGCTACACCGACGTCGTCCTGCCCACCTTCGAGGTGCAGACCGGCCTGACCGCCCTGCAGAACGGGCAGCTGGCCCGCGAGGCGCAGAACGTCGCCGGGCTCGTCCGGGTGCGCGAGTTCGTCTCCCACGAGGACGCGCTGGTGACCGGAGGGCGGGTCGCGGGCGGCTTCACCACCGATCGGTTCCGCCGCTTGGCCGCCACGATCGAGGACCGCCGGGTCTTCCAGCGCACCTACGTACCGGCCCTGCCCGCCGACTCGCGCGCCCTCTTCCGCGAGTTCGAGCGCGGGCCGCTCTACCGGTCCCTGGTCGAGGGCGAGGACGCCCTGCTCCGGGCCGGCGCGACCGGCACCGGCAAGGTGCTGGTGAGCGCGTCGTGGCGGCGGACCATGGACGACGCCGTCCGCAGGTACATGCTGCTGTGCACCGACGCGGCGAAGAACGCCGCCGCCCGCGGCCGGGACTTCGCCCGGCGCGAGCTGCTGTACGCGGGTGCCGCGGGCGGCGCGGGACTGCTCGGCGTGGGGCTGTCCCTCTGGTTCTCCGTCCACACCGGGCGCCGGATCACCCGGCGGCTGGAGGAACTGCGGGACGCCGCGGACACCCTGGCGGTGCGCCAGCTCCCCGAGGTGACCCGGCGGCTGGGCGCGGGCGAGCAGGTCGACGTGGCCGCAGAGGCGCCGCCGCTCGCCTTCGGGCGGCCGGAGGACGACGGCTGCGACGGAGCGGGCCCGGACGAGATCGGGCAGGTCGGCCGCGCGCTGAACGCGGCGCGCCGGGCCGCGGTCGAGGCGGCCGTCCGGCAGGCCGACCTGCGGCGCGCGATGTCGGCGCTGTTCCTCAACATCGCCCGCCGCAACCAGGCGCTGGTGCACCGCCAGCTGAAGCTCGTCGACACCCTCGAACGGCGCACCTCCGACCCCGACGCGCTCGCCGAGCTGTTCCGCATCGACCACCTCACCACCCGCATGCGCCGCCACGCCGAGGGCCTGATCATCCTCTCCGGGGCCGCGCCGGGACGCGTCTGGCGCAAGCCGGTGCCGATCGTCGACGTCGTCGGCGCGGCGGTCGGGGAGGTCGAGGAGTACGCCCGCGTGGTCGTGCCGCCCATGCCGGAGGTCGGCGTGGTCGGCGAGGCCGTGGTCGACCTGATCCACCTCATCGCCGAACTGGTCGAGAACGCCACGGTGTTCTCCCCGCCGCGCACCCAGGTGACCATGCGGGTCGGCGAGGCCGCGCACGGCTTCGCCCTGGAGATCGACGACCGCGGCCTCGGCATGGACGCCGACGAACTCGAACAGGCCAACGCCACCCTCCGGCACGCGGAGGACTTCGACCCGGCGCGCAGCGAACGGCTCGGCCTGTACGTCGTCGGCCGCCTCGCCCACCGGCACGGCGTCGAAGTGACGCTCACCCGCTCCCCGTTCGGCGGCACCACGGCGGTGGTCTTCCTGCCGGGGCCGGTGCTGGCGCCGGTCACCGCCGGGCCGGGTACCGAGTCCGGGCCGGGGCCGGGGCCCGTGGCGACCGCCGCCGGGGCCCGGGCGGTGACCGCGGGGAGCGCGCCGGGCGACGGGGCCGCGGCGGAGCCGACCGGCCCGCTGCCGCGGCGCAGGCGTGAGCCGGCCACCGGGGCGGTGCCCGGGCCGGCCCCGGCCGTGCCCACGGCACCCGGGACCGGCGCGGCGCCGGCGCTGCCCACACGGGTGCGCCAGGCGAACCTGGCCCCGCAGTTGCGCGCCGGGGCGAACGATCCGGGGGCCGGGCGCGAGGTGTCCGGCGCCGGCCTGTCGCCGGAGCAGATGGGGGCGATCTTCGGGGCCTTCCAGCGAGGGCTGGACCGGGGACGCGACGGTGCGGGAGAAGGAGGGGCAGCGACATGACAGACGCCGAGCCGTCCGGCACGGCACATCCCGAGGACGCCGGGGCCGCCGAGGGCCTCGACTGGCTGCTGGACGACCTGGTGGACCGCACGGATCACGTGCGCCAGGCCGTGCTGTTGTCCGGCGACGGGCTGGCGACGGCCTCGTCCAAGGGGCTGACCGGCAAGGACGTCGACCATCTGGCCGCGGTGTGCTCCGGGTTCAACGGCCTGGCCAAGTCGGCCGGCCGGTCGTTCGCGGTGGGCGGGGTCCGCCAGGTCATGGTGATGCTGGACGACGCCTACCTGTTCGTCACCCCGGCCGGCGAGGGCAGTTGCCTGGCGGTCCTGTGCGCCTCGGGTGCGGACGTCGGGCAACTGGCCTACGAGATGGGCCTGCTCGTCAAGCGCACCGGACGGCACCTGGCCACTCCCGCCCGCGCGGCGGACGAGCCGGGCGAGGAGTGACCCGGCGCGCCGAGGGCGGCGAGGACCGCTGGTACGACGAGGAGTCCGGCCCGATCGTCCGTCCGTACACCGTGACCGGGGGCCGTACCCGCCCCGACACGGAGCGCTCCTTCACGTTGATGGACCGGGTCCGGGCCCTGGACGAGCCCACGGGCCCGCGGGCGCACGGGCTGGTCGACCACGCGCGCGCCTCACTGCTGGAGCTGCTGCGCCGTCAGGGGCCGCTGCCCCTGGTGGAGCTGGCGGCCGACGCCGACCTCCCGGTCACCGTGGTGCGCGTGGTGCTCGGCGACCTGGTCGACGCCGGGCTCGCCCGGGTGGACCCGCCACCGGCCGTCGCCGAGCGGCCCGACGCGGACCTGCTGCGCGAGGTGATCCGCGGGCTGCGCGCCCTGTGAGGGCGGGTCCCCCGCGCCGGCCCGCGGGGGAGTGGAGCCGCCCCGGCCGGGCGGGAGGAGCACGCCGCACCGGCGGGTGCGGGGGATGACCGTGGCGCGCGGTCCGTCCCCGGCGCACGGAGGCGCGGATCCGGTGCGGTCCGACCCCTAGACATGACGTGTCCATGTCGCCAACCTGTTACCTGCCGCTCGTCCGGCAGAAACGTCCCAGCAGAAGGATGGCCGACGGTTCCAGCGGCCAAACACCCCCACACCCTAGGGAGTTCCCTATGTCCCGGATACGCAGTGCTCTCGCGCGGCGCGGTGTCTACGCGCGTCGACGCCTGGGTCTCCTCGTGGCGCTCACCAGCCTGTTCGCCGGCTTCGCGACCCTCAACGGCCCCACCGCCCAGGCGGCGCTCCCCACCCCCGTCAGCGCCGCCTGGGCGGTGGGGCCGTTGAGGGTCGCGAAGCCGGCGAACAG
>NZ_JARAVK010000421.1:0-4822 GCF_033792765.1 Streptomyces sp. PA03-6a
GAACAAGAGATGGGGGATGGGGGGATGAAGGTCTTCACGCGGGTGTCCTCCATTGCGCCCCGGCGCCGGCGTGGGCGGGGGCGTACGTGGTCGAGCAGTGTGGGGGGACGGTTCTCCCGGACCGCGGGCGCCGCGTACGAGTGCATGTGCGTGCACGTGGACGCGCGGGCGCCGGCGCGGGCCCGGGCCGGGTGGGGCCCGGGCCGCGGGCGACGACCGCGGTCAGGAGGGAAGGGCAGGCGGCAGGCCGTGCCTCAGCAGCGGAACGCGCCGAGGGCGATCGGTAGTTCTCCGGATCTGGAGAGGGGTACCGCCTGCCGGGCGGTCCGCGGCGCCGTCACGGCGGCGGACACCTGGGCGCCTTCCGCCGGGACCGTCTCATCGGTCCCGGTGCCGCCCCGTGGTGCCGGTGCCGGTGCCGGGACGCTCACGCTCCCGGGCAGCACCAGGCGTATGCCGTTGCTCCCGTGCCTGCGTGCCAGGCAGTTCCGGGTATCGGGCTCCACGCGCGCCACCGTCGTGCCCGCGCCGCGGCCGGAGACGGGAACGGGCTCGGCGGCGGCGCAGCCTATCGCCGCGAACAGGGAGAGCAGCAGTGCCGCCATGACGGCGACAGCACGCGCAACTCCCTTGGCCGATACCACAGGTGCCCCCGTTCCGATGCGTAGCCGCCCTCCATTTTGCGCAGACAGCCGCTCCATTTTGCAAGCTCTTTAAGCAAACGGAGTGTAAATGATCCGTCACTCAAACGGATGCATCCGCTGCTCCTTGACGCCCCGAGGCGCTCCGGAGCATTATTCACCGCATGATGAATAAAGCCGAGGAGCCCGGAGAACCGGGCCCCGGACCCGCCGTGCACGCCTCCGGGCTCACCGTCGTCCGCGGCGGCCGCACCGTCCTGGACGCCCTGGAGTTCACCGTCCCCCGTGGCGAGATCACCGGCCTGCTCGGCCCCAGCGGCTGCGGCAAGTCGACCCTCATGCGCGCCGTCGTCGGCACCCAGGCGGCCGTCACCGGCACCCTCGACGTCCTCGGCCTGCCCGCCGGCCACCGCGACCTGCGCCCCCGCATCGGCTACGTGACCCAGGCCGCCTCCGTCTACCTCGACCTGACCGTCCGCCAGAACCTCGAGTACTTCGCCGCCGTCCTCGGCGGCGACGCCTCCGACCACGTCGAACGCGCCATCGCCGACGTCGACCTGGCCTCCCACGCCACCGCCCTCGCCGGCAACCTCTCGGGCGGACAACTAAACCGGGTGTCCCTCGCCGTGGCGCTCCTCGGCACCCCCGAACTGCTCGTGCTCGACGAACCCACCGTCGGCCTCGACCCCGTCCTGCGCCGCGACCTGTGGGAGCTCTTCCACCGCCTCGCCGCCGAACGGGGCGCCACCCTCCTCGTCTCCAGCCACGTCATGGACGAGGCCGAGCGCTGCCACCGGCTGCTGCTCATGCGCGAGGGCCGCATCCTCGCCCAGGGCGCCCCCGACGAGCTGCGCGCAGGCACCGGCGCCCCCACCGTCGAGGACGCCTTCCTCCGCCTCGTCGACGAGGCCGCCGGGAAGCTCCCCCACCAGGCCGAGGAGCCCGTCCGATGAACACGCGCCGCACCCTCGCCACCGCCCGCCGCGTACTGCTGCAACTGCGCCACGACCCGCGCACCATCGCCCTGATGGTCGTCGTGCCCTGCGTCCTGCTCACCCTGCTGTCCTGGGTCTACGACGCCAGCCCGCGCACCTTCGACACCGTCGGCGCCTCGCTGCTGGGCATCTTCCCGCTCATCACGATGTTCCTGGTCACCTCGATCGCGACGCTGCGCGAACGCACCTCCGGCACCCTGGAACGCCTGCTGTCCATGCCGCTCGGCAAGGGCGACCTGCTGGCCGGGTACGCCCTCGCCTTCGGCGCCATCGCCGTCGTCCAGGCCGCCCTCGCCACCGGGCTCGCCGTCCTCGCGCTCGGCCTCGACGTCACCGGCTCCGCCTGGCTGCTGCTCCTGGTCGCCCTCGCCGACGCCTGCCTGGGCACCGCCCTCGGACTCTTCGTCAGCGCCTTCGCCGCCAGCGAGTTCCAGGCCGTGCAGTTCATGCCCGCCGTGCTGCTGCCGCAGATCCTGCTCTGCGGACTGCTCATGCCGCGCGACCGGATGCAGCCGGTGCTGGAGGCCATCTCCCACGTCCTGCCCATGTCGTACGCCGTCGACGGCATGCAGGAGGTCCTCACCCACACCGGCGTCACCCGTGACTTCGTCCGCGACATCGCCGTCGTCGCCGGCAGCGCCGCGCTCGCACTCGCCCTCGGCGCGGCCACGCTCCGCCGCCGTACGGCCTGATCCCCCAGGGTGACCGCACCGTGGACGGCGCGGCCTCCGGGCCGCCCACGGTGCGAGGATGACCCCTATGACGCAGAAAGTCGCGGTGCTCGGCACCGGCAAGATCGGCGAGGCCCTTCTGTCGGGCATGCTCCGTGCCGGCCGGCAGCCGGAGAACCTCCTCGTGACCGCCCGCCGCCCGGCGCGCGCGCAGGAGCTGCACGCCCGCTACGGCGTCGAATCGGTCTCCAACGAGGAGGCGGCCAAGACCGCCGACACCCTCATCCTGGCCGTGAAGCCGCAGGACATGTCGGCCCTCCTGGAGGAGCTCGCCCCGCACGTCGCCGCCGACCGGCTGATCATCAGCGCCGCGGCCGGCGTCCCGACCTCCTTCTTCGAGGAGCGCCTCGCGGACGGCATCGCGGTCGTCCGCGTCATGCCCAACACCCCCGTCCTGGTCGACGAGGGCATGTCCGTCATCTCCGGCGGCAGCCACGCCGCCGAGGAGCACCTGCTGCGCACCGAGGAGATCTTCCAGCCGGTCGGCAAGACCCTGCGCATCCCCGAGTACCAGCAGGACGCCGCCACCGCCCTCTCCGGCTCCGGACCCGCGTACTTCTACTACCTGGTCGAGGCCATGACCGACGCCGGCATCCTCCTCGGCCTGCCGCGCGCCCAGGCCCACGACCTGATCGTGCAGTCCGCGATCGGCGCCGCCGTGATGCTCCGCGACAGCGGCGAGCACCCCGTCAAGCTCCGCGAGGCCGTCACCTCCCCGGCCGGCACCACCATCAACGCCATCCGGGAACTGGAGAAGCACGGCGTGCGCCACGCCCTGATCGCCGCCCTGGAAGCCGCCCGCGACCGCAGCCGCGAGCTCGCCTCCGGCAACGGCTGACCGACCGGCCGGCCGGGGTCAGCGGGCCCCGGCCGCCGTCGGCACGGCCTCAGCCCGGCGGCAGCAGCCCGATCGCCCGGTAGGCCGCGTCCACCGTCGGCCGGGCCAGGCCCCGCGCCCGCTCGGCACCGTCCCTGAGCACCCCGTCCACGTAGCCGGGGTCGGCCACCAGCTCCGCGTGCCGTTCCCACAGCGGCCGCAGTTCCTCGACGACGGCCTCGGCGGTGTCCCTCTTCAGGGCGCCGTACGAGTCGTACCCCGCCGCGAGGTCCTGGGGCGCCCGGCCCGTGCACGCCGACAGGATCTCCAGCAGGTTCGCCACCCCCGGCCGCTCCTGCGGGTCGTACGCCACGTCCTGCCCGCTGTCCGTCACCGCCCGCAGCACCTTCCTGCGGACGACGTCGGGCTCGTCGAGCAGGTAGACGATCCCCGGGCCGGTGTCCTCCGACTTCCCCATCTTCGACCCCGGGTCCTGCAGGTTCATCACCCGCGCCGCCACCTGCGGCAGCACCGCACGGGGGACGGTGAACACATGCCCGTAACGGTGGTTGAACCGCACCGCCAGATCCCGCGTCAGCTCCACGTGCTGCGCCTGGTCGTCCCCGACGGGCACCTCGTCCGCCCCGTACGCCAGGATGTCCGCCGCCATCAGCACGGGGTACGTCAGCAACGACAGCCGCACACTGCCGCCCCGCCGCTGCTCCCTGGCCGCCTTCTCCTTGTACTGGACCATCCTGCGCATCTCCCCGTCCGTGGCGGTGCATTCGAGGAGGTACGCCAGGCGGGCGTGCTCGTCCACATGGCTCTGCACGAAGAGCGTGCAGACCTGCGGGTCGAGGCCGGCGGCCAGCAGGAGCGTCGCCGCCTGGCGGCTCAGCCGCCGCACCCGCGCCGGATCGTGCTCGACGGTGAGCGCGTGCAGGTCCACGACGCAGAACAGCGACTCGGCCCGGTGCTGGTCCACAGCCGCCCACTGCCGCACGGCGCCCAGGTAGTTGCCCAGGGTCAGGTGTCCCGTCGGCTTGATCCCGCTGAAGACCCTCGTCATCGCTGTTCCTCCCGGCTGTGGGACCACCGCGGTCGGCGAGCCGGAGCAGAAACACGGACGGCCGCCGAAGCGGCGGCCGTTGGATGCATGCGCTGAGCGTCGGCCGCCGTCAGGCGGCCCACCACAGGTACGAGTGCGCATGCTCGGTCATGCCCCGAAGGTAACGCGCAAACCTGTTGACGGCCACAGGTTTGAAGCACCCCGGGGCGTGGTGTAGTGTTCTCAAGCTGCCTCGGACGGGTCACCTTCCAGAGGTGGCCACTCAAGCCGCCCAGCGGCAAACCACTACTGCACGACTTCCCCTCGGGGATGATTTTGGCATGCCGAAATCAGATCCGAATGGCTCGATTATGAACCGCCGGGGAAATCCGCTAACGTGGTGGACACGCCGGAAGGCGCGAAACGAAAAACCCCGCTCCAATAGGGGGCCGGAAACGAAGAGCGGAAACGCGAAACGGATCTGGTAAGGTTGGAGACAACGAAGGGAAAGCCCGGAGGGGCCGGTGAAACGGTCTCGAAGGAAGCTTCCGTTCCTTGAGAACTCAACAGCGTGCCAAAAGTCAACGCCA
>NZ_JARAVK010000422.1:0-4822 GCF_033792765.1 Streptomyces sp. PA03-6a
CCATCCGCCTCGCCGGCACCCCCCGCCGCCTCCGCTCCCCCTGGCTCAACGGCGTGAAGGAACTCCGTGTGACCTACACCTGACCCCGAGCGTGCGTTTGCTGGTCACGGGGTATGGCAGGGTAGGCTGTGCTTTCGCGTGTCCAGCGGGCGTGTAGCTCAGCGGTAGAGCGCTGCCCTTACAAGGCAGATGTCGGCGGTTCGAAACCGTCCACGCCCACCAGCCCCAGCGCATGGCAAAGGCCCAGGTCATCCGGCATGAGTCCGGAAACCTGGGCCTTGATCTTTTGCCGCCCTTGAGGGCCGCCGTGCCACTCACGTGCCAGAAAGTCCACCGGAATCCACATCGGAGCCCGTCCCCTTGACCCGCCGGATCTGGTCGTCCACGTGCCCGGCGATCTCGTGGTCGCGGCCGTTGACGAGGTGCTGATAGATCAGCGCGGCCCGCACCGACGAGTGCCCCATGCGGTGCATCAGCTCCCGCGTGGAAGCCCCGCCCGTCGCGGCGAGGGTGTGCAGTCCGGCCGGACCTCTCCGGTCTTCGCGCAACGCGACCGGGACGCGCATCGGTGCCGCGTCGACCATCGCGGGCATCTGCACGCGCTTGAGGACGTCGTAGCCGGTCATCCACAGCTCGACCACACCGGAGCGGATCTCGCGGGCGGTGACCGTGTACATGGCGAAGGCGTGCCATAGCCGGTCGGAAGCCCCCCGCGAAGTCGAAGGCGTCC
Source organism: Streptomyces sp. PA03-6a (assembly GCF_033792765.1). Lineage (NCBI taxonomy): Bacteria > Bacillati > Actinomycetota > Actinomycetes > Kitasatosporales > Streptomycetaceae > Streptomyces > Streptomyces sp. PA03-6a. The sequence goes on from NZ_JARAVK010000422.1 coordinate 731, forward strand.
TGCCCCGGGCGCAGCGCTAACCGCACCACCAGGCCGGTCCAGCTCGGGCGCAGGCGCCTGATGCGCGGGGCCCGCGGGCCGGGAGCGGGGCGGTTGGTGGCCCGCGCGAATGCCATCCGCCAGCGGGACGGGGGACGGTCAACCCGCAGGCGTCCATCACCGAGCTGTAGCGGACGACCACCCGGAGCAGACAAGCGAGATCCCGAACGTCAACCAGTACCAGGCGGGGCGCCGCCACCGCAGAATCAGGGCGATGGCGGCTACCAGCAGCAGCGCGACCGTGAAGCGGGTCATGGGGCAGGCCGCCTTCACAGTGCCGGCGGCGAGCGAGGTGACCGCGACCGCGCGGAAGCTGATGCCGTGGCGGCGCCGGCCGTTGAACTCGTTCTCCCACGGCCGGGCCACCAGGCCGGTGATCGCGACCGGCGTGCCCATCGCCAGGTCACCCGAGATGCCCGGCTCCGGGACGGCCACCGCCAGGATCTCGACCTCGCCGTTCGCCGTGAACATCACGTCCACGGTCATCATCGTCGCGCCGGTCTCGGCGTCGGTGGCGATCTCGCCGGTACGGCGGTCGCGGATCTTGGGCTGCTGCGCCCGGGCCACGATCACGGTGGCGGCGGAGGTGTCCACGAGGATCTGACGCATCGTCTGTCTCCTGTCGGAGTAGGCGTTCCGCCGTCGTTCGGCGGTGACTTCAGGAGACCGCGAGAGGTAGTGGACGTATCACGGTCCGTATGGACGTTTGGGGACGTCTGAGCTATCGTCAAAACGTCCCTGGCGTCCCCTCAGAAGGGCACGACGATGGCGAACGAGCGGTTACGCGCAGCGATTTCGGCAAAGGGCGAGACGATCCAGTCCGTGGCGCACCACGTCGGGGTTGATCCCAAGAGCGTGGAGCGCTGGATCACGACCAACCGCACACCCCACCGGGGCCACCGCTGGAAGGCGGCGAGCTTCCTCGGCGTCGACGAGGTCTATGTGTGGCCGTCGGTCCAGAAGCAGGCCGAGACGGCGAGCACATCCGAACTGATCACGTACTACCCGCACCGTGGAGCGGTCCCGGCAGCCCTGTGGTCATTGCTGATCAAGCAGGCCACCAGCCACGTTGAAATCCTGGCCTACGCAGGGCTGTTCCTCTTCGACAGCCACCCCGACCTCCCCGACCAACTGGCGCAGAAGGCCACCGCTGGCGCACAGGTGCGGATACTGCTGGGCGACCCGGACTCGGAAGCAGTCCGTCAGCGCGGCGACGAGGAGGGGACCGGCGGGGACCTGGCCGCACGAGCCCGGATCACGCGCCGCTACCTCGAACCGACCATGGCCACGCCAGGCGTGGAGGTCAGGTCGCACGACACGATCCTCTACAACTCCATCTACCGCTTCGACGACGACGTCCTCGTCAACCCGCACGTCCTCGGAGCCCCCGCCGGCCAGAACCCGGTCCTGCACTTCCGCTACCTGCCCGGCGCCCGAACCTTCCGGCACTACATGCGCAGCTTCGACTACGCATGGGAGCGCGGGACGGCCGCCGTCCGATGACCCCCGACCTGCCCCTGTTCGCCGACGTGTTCCCAGAGCTGGCCGCCGACATCCTGCGCCTCCTTGAGCCGGATGGCGGGGTTCTCAGCGAACAGATCCCAACGCTGCGGTACTACGGCGTATGCACCTGCTCAGCCACGTGCGACAAGCTTCTGACCGCTCCCCAAGGGTCACCCACCCCCTACATCTGCGAGCTGGAGGAGGACGACGAAGTAGTGATCTGGCTCAGCCTCGACCCGACAGGAACCGTCATCGTCGACATCGAGGTCCTGGACGGAAGGGACCTCGGAGAAGCCGCACGCCGCCCCTGACCACGAACGAGGCATGTGCGACGCTGGACGCATGGCCCGCGTCGATTACTTCAACGACCCGAACGCCCCGAAGGCAAACAGCATCGTCCCCTCGGTTACAGCAGTCGCCCTCAACGAGGCCGGGGAGATCCTGCTCATCCACAAGACCGACAACAACCTGTGGGCTCTGCCAGGCGGAGGCATCGACGTCGGGGAGTCCGCGCCGGCCGCAGCGGTGCGGGAGACGAAGGAAGAAACCGGGTTCAATGTCGCGGTGACCGGCTTGATCGGCATCTACACCAACCCGGCGCACGTCATGGCCTACGACGACGGCGAGGTACGGCAGCAGTTCTCCATCTGCTTCAACGCCCGCATCACCGGCGGCGCGCTCCGCCCCAGCTTCGAGAGCAAAGAAGTGGCGTTCGTCCACCCGAGCAAGCTGGACGAGCTGAACATCCACCCATCGATGCGGATGCGGATCGACCACGGATTGGTCAGTCGCGCCGAGCCCTACATCGGCTGATCGGCGAGACGGGCCTGCGTTCTCTCGACAGCTGCCCGCAAGTCCGGGCGCGCGTTACTGATCGCCGTGTGCACTTCGCTGCCCGGCGCGTACCGGACCAGAATCTCGTCCATGCGCTGCTCGAAGTCGAAGGCTTGGCCGGCGGGACCCGTCGTCATGTCGGCGCAGATGAGCGCATCGAGCAACGGGGAGTCCTCCCGCTCAGGTCCACAGACTGCCCGATTCGCGGTCAGCGTACGGGCCCCGATCTCTCGCCCCATGGCAGCTCCAGCCCAAAGTCTCTCCGCCAACCTTGGTGGAGTTCGAGACCAGGTAGGCACTCACCGGAGAAAATCAGGTCATGGGGATCGACCTGCAGCTGCACGGCAGCCGCCCGCACTGGCCCAGCCGACGCTCGAAGCGCAAGCCGACTTTGATCCGGCAGTCACACGAGCACGGGGAAGCGCTGGCTCAGCTGATCGCCGAACTTCCGGCCAACACATCGGGCAAGCTCTGGATGGTCGACCCGTACAACGACACGACCTTCAACGAGCAGGAGACCGAGGCCGCACTCGGCGAGATCCCGGAACTTCTGGACCGCTGCACCAACGACTCACAAGCTGAAGCGGTTCGCGACCTCGCCGCCTACCTGGAGGACTGCGCCACCACTCCCGGCAGCTACCTGGTATTCGTCGGAGACTAGCCCGGGCCGTCTCCGGGCCGTCCGAGGCAAGCCAGCGTTGACGGACGATGACAGCTGACCACGGCGTCGTCGCAGCTCAGCAGCCAGGCGCGGCGCTCCGGCCCAGGTGGGAGGCGTCCTCACCACTTCCAGAAGAACTGATCACGCAGTCGTGCACGGTCAGTCGTAAGGTCGGCGCGTGACATACGAGCGTGGGGAGACAGGTTCTCCCGGCTGGGTCTACAGCTGGGCCGACGGTACAGGCCTGCTCGGGATGGACCAGCCAGAGGAAGTAGATGCGGCTTTTGAACGCGGGGAGCCTCACGTCGGAGTAGCCGTGATCGGCCTTGCCCTCAATCACTCCGATCCCCTCGCCATCCTTCCCAGGGTCGCCCGCGCTCTCCGCTCGGACTCGGAAGAGCTGCGCCGGCAGGGCACGATCGCTCTAGCGCACGTTGCGCGTCTGCACCGCACGGTCGATGCCGAGTGTCTGGGCCTCTTGCGAGCCCGCCCCAGGGGCAACGAAGCCGACGACGATCTCTGGTCGTTTGTCCCGCACCGTCACTTGCCGGTCTGGCTCTGGCGTCACCACCTGCCCCAGTACGTGAAGTGGCTACTCTGGAGCCGCTGGCGATCTTGACAGCCCGGCACGCGCCCGACCGCGATGGAGTTCCCTGGACCGTGCCACTCTCGTGCCAGAACGGTCGGGGCCTCACGGGGAACCAGGGTGCGCAAGGGTACGTGCTGCCAGACTCCGCCCAGGACAAGGAACCCCAGGTCAGGCCCAGAACTGCCCCACCTCGCTCCTAAAGCGGGGGTCGCCCCAACGCGCGCATGGCTCGCCAGTCACGGCCACGTCGCCCGATCGCGCATCACACCCCTGCGCTACGCGGCCGCACCTCTTCCCGCACGCAGCCCACCGGCAACTGCTCCTGCCCGCAGCCACGTTACAGCGGGCGTACCGACGTTGATCACTAGCGGTTTTTGAGCGTGTTCAAATATGGTGTCCCAGGAGTGTGAGGTCCGGAGTGGCGGATCGCGTGGGGAGGGGTGGCGTGGGTCGGTGGGTTTGGGGT
>NZ_JARAVK010000423.1:0-4815 GCF_033792765.1 Streptomyces sp. PA03-6a
GGGCGAGGGCGAGGGGGCGCGGGCTACCGGTGGGCTGCATACTGCGGGCGGCGCTGACACAGAGACCCCGGACCTGGCCCTGACATCCGGCGGGGTCACGCGTCCCGTGGCCGGCCGTGTGCCGGGCGCAGCCGAGGCGGGTGCCGGGGTTGCCGAGGCTGTGGCGGGCGACAGTGACGGCAGTGATGACGGGGCGACGGCAGTGGGCGATGAGGTTGCCCCCGGGGTGGCCGGTGGTGATGGCGATGACGTCACGGTGGTTGGCGAAGATGTGGTTGCTGACAAGAAGGCTGCTGCGCTTGGTAACCGCGCTGTGGCGGGGTCTGGCCAATCTCGTGAGGAGATTCTTGCCTGGCTGACTGGTCAAAGCGATCCCGCTGGCTCGTATAAGGCGGCTCTGCTGGATCTGGACAGTCGGTTCCCGGCAGAGGTCACCGTGAACTCTGCTATGCCCCGGGGATTGCGAGGGATTGCCCGGGGTGTTGACCGGCTGCGGGGACCCTCGCGGAGGATGGACGAGGCTGCCCGCCGTCACCCTGAGGAGTTCAATCATTACCGTAGGCAATTGGCTGTGCGTGACGCCGGTGATCCGGCCGGGTCGGCCGCCCGTCTTTTCCTGGCCGATGCGCAGCTGAGGGCGCTGGGAGTGGATGTGTTCGCCTTGGAGTGGGCGATCTTGCCGGATGGGGAGCGGGCTGCTGTCCGTGCTCTGGTTGACAGGTGGGTTGATCCGGACGGCACGGCGGGCTGGACTGATCGTGATTGGGGGGCTGTGGCGATGGCCCACCGTGTCGGGGAGGCGGTCGCGGCCGCCACCATCTTGCGGGTCGTCCGCAGCAGTGGTGTGTTGCGTGGCCACGATCAGGCACTGGTCAGGGCGGGAAACGACAGCGAACGCGGTAAAGCCGCGGTGGCCGCCGCTCGTATTGCCGACGTGGGCTGGGCGGACGGGCTGAGGGCGCTGGGAGTGGATGTGTTCGCCTTGGAATGGGCGGCCCTGCCGGACGGGGAGAAAGCTGCTGTCCGAGCTCTGGTGGGCAGCGTGGTGCGCGTGGAAGATACCCGGCACTGGACTGAACGTCACTGGGGTGCTGTTGCGGTAGCTGGCCGCTTCGGTGGGGTGGTCGCGGCCTTTACTAGCTGGGTAGTGACCGCCGCCCACTGTCGTGATGCTGTGACCGCCGGCTACTACGCGGCGCTGACCGACACGGCATTCAGCGACTACCCGGCCACGGAGGCCGCCCGGATTGTTAAGGCCGGGGATGGGCTGAGGGCAATGGGCGTGGATGTCTTCAGCCGTTACTGGGCGCTCCTGCCGGACGGGAAGCGAACTGCTGTCCACGCCCTGGCAGGCAGGCCGGACAGCACTGCGGACAGCATTGCGGACTGGACTGACCGTGACTGGGGTGCCATCGCCCTGACCCGCGAGCGCTCCGGCGATGAAGTCGCTGGCCAGACAGCTTTGCTGGTGGCCGCCGGCCACGCCCCGGATGCAGTCGCTCGCTACCAAGCGGCCCTGAGGGATGCCCACTTCGAGCCGGCCAAAGGGGCTGCTGCCATTCTCGAGGCGGGGAATGCGCTGCGGATCAGGGGAGGTGTCGATGTCTTTGTCCTGGAATGGAGGATCCGGTCGGCCGGCGACCGAGCCAGTATCGAAGCCCTGGCTCCTGGGGGGCTGCCCGGCCGGAACAGTACTGCTGGCTGGGGTGCCCGTGAATGGGGCGCCGTCACGGTAGCCTGGCGTACTGGTGACGCGGTCGCGGCCGCCGTTACCTGGCGGATTGCCGCCGACCGTGCTGGCCTTCCCGTACCTGACATCACCTCACTACGCATACAAGTCAACGCCCGACTCGCAAGCGGGCCCTGGAGCAGTGTCGACGATGCCACCGTCGCCAGGCACTACGTCGCCCTGGCCCCGCGCGAGGCCGGTGGCAGCGAACAGTTGGTGGCTACCGCGATCGCAAAGCGCATCTCTGACCACAACCGGTCCCGCTGGCCAGAAGTTGAGGCTCAAGCTGCTGTGCAATCCCTGGCTCGGAACTGGCTTGACCCGGGCATCTGGCCCGGGATTCATTGGGAGCGTGCCGCTACGGCCTATCGCGTGGGTGGTGTGGCTGCTGCGGCCGGTGTCGTCCTGGCGTTGATGGGCAGCCGGCACCCTGATTTGTTCCGTGGTTACCGCCAAGCGCAGGCGGCCGCGATGGGTGGCCCGGTTGAGGGCCTTCTCGAGGCGGCGAGGCAGCTGAAGCGGGTGGGGGTGGACGTTTTCCGCTTGGAGTGGGCGGCCCTGCCGGACTCTGAAAAAGCTGAGGTCACAGCGCTGGGGAATGAGTTGACCGACCCGGAAAATACCGCAGACTGGGGTACCCGTGACTGGGGTGCTGTTGCGGTGGCCCGCCGTTCCGGCCCGGCGGCTGCGGCTGCCGTCCTTCGGCACGTGTTGGCCGAGCGTGCCGGGCTTCATCCCCAGTCGTCCGCTGCGGGGCGTGGCCTGTTTGTCGGGATGGCGCTGGTGGATCATCAGGCGCAGTACCGGGAGGTTCTGGAGGAGTTGCGGGCTCGGTTGGATCAGGACAGTCCGGACTACGCGCGGGACTTTGAGCGGGTGGAGACTGCTCTGGGGTTTGTTGATCCGGGTGTTTCGCCTGCTGGCGGTGGGGGTGCGGCCGTGGAGGCCGGGGCTGCGGCTTTCGGTGATGCTCTCGATTCTGTGCCGGCCGTTGTAGGCACCGTCCCTATGGCGACCCTGAGCCCGGGCCTGGGATCCGGTGGTGTTCCGCGTCCTGTGGCTGGTCGTGTGCCGGGCGTAGCCGAGGAGGGGGCAGGGGTTGCCGGGGCTGTGGCGGGTGGCAGTGACGGCAGTGATGACGGGGCGACGGTGGTTGGCGATGAGGAGGGTGCCAACGTGGCCGACGGTGATGCTGATGACGGCACGGTGGTCGGTGACGATGGGGTGCCTGGCGGGACGGAAGCGAAGCGGGGTAGCAGCAGTCTGCCAGGGTCTGGTGGCGGCCATGACAAGGTCCGTGCCTGGCTGACCGGCCAGCGCCGTCACACTGAGCTCATTCAGATGGGCCACCGATCGAGTGAGGCCTCGGGCTATGGCTCTGCGCGGCAGGACGCCCCTCCCCTGCTCCTGACCTCGTCAACATCTCAGACAGCCTCACCCACATGAGTCCCCGCTGAAAGGGCTCACTGACTCGTATGAGGCGGCTCTGCTGGACCCGGACTGCGATGTATCGGCTTCATGTCAGTGAGCTCATGGCAGTGACGGTTGATCAGGAGATGGATGTTCTCGCAGGTCTCTGGCCTATGACGATGTCTGGCTGCTGACACGAGGTGGTGTTTTGCGTGTGGGCGGCTGACACGGAGTGGTACCTCCCCAGGTGGCTCACTGTCATGCAGGCGGTACATCGCACAGGGCCATCCTGCACCTCCCGCGTTGAACTGGCACTTCACTGGGGAGAGTTGCACGGTGGCCCGCTCCGCAGGCAGAGAGCGGAACCTATGTGAGTACGCGCCCCCGGCGCACGCCCTCACGATTATCGGCTGCACCAACTGGCGGGACGCCATCAAGCCGCCCGTGACTACCCCATGGCCACGTCCCGGTGGCATCCGACGCTGTGCGAGGAGTGCGAAAGCCGCGCGAGGGTCGCCGCGCTCCAGGCCGAGCAGGCCGAACGCGAACGCCGGGAGCAGGAGGAGGCAGCGGTTGACGCCGAAGCCGCACGCAGGGCCGGCGGCTGGCTCGCCCGTTTCCGTACCTGACCCCCGCAGGCGTGCCCAGGCGGGCAGCTGGTCAGGCGATTGTGTCGCTCCACGATTGCGCCACTGCGAGGTGGTGTTCACGGCGGGGCAGGAGGCGCCAGCCGTGTGGGCCGACGTCGGTGTCGGTTGCGGCGGCGGTGTTGGCCGTGATCTCAAACACCGACCCAACCAGTTCCTGCCGGGTCAATCCGGTGATCTGTGACAGGGCGAGTGTCGGCACGGGAACGGGAACGGTGATCTGCCCGTGGGCGTGAAGCGGTACGCCACCCCGGGTCACCCCCTTGATCACTCCCCCGCGGTTCACCCTGCGTCGTCTACTGGCCCAAGTCAATGCCCGACAGGGCACGGCCAAGACGGACCGCAGGGCGGCTGCGCGGCCGTGTGCCGCCTCATGTCAGCGCCGCGGCGGTATTGCGCCGCCACGTGTCAGCAGGCTGCTCACGGCAGCACACAGGGGCCGGGCCGAGACTCCCCGTTCGGAGTCCCGGCCCGGACCTTCCCCCCGCGCTGCGGTGGTTACCAGCGCATGCCGAGCGCGTCGAGTTCGGCCCGCCGTTCCCCGGTCAACTTCCCGGCGCGGCGGCTGGTGTTGTCCACGAATTGACCGAGCTTGACCTCGGTCACGGTCCCGTCCGGGTCGGTGAGTTGCTCGACGTGCTTGCGGGGCGCCTGGAGGCTCCCCTCGCGGGTGTGGAGCGTGGAACTGCTGGGCCGCCCGAAGGTTCACCGCCCACTTGTCCGCCTGCGTACGAGGCGCCTGCGGCTTCTCCGAAGGGTCCGCTGGGTGCGATCTCTCAGCTTCGCGGCAGTGGTGTTGAGAGACAGTTGATCGTTGCTGTGTTGCTGCTACTCAACGGCTGTTTTCACGGGGTGGAGCAGGCGGCCTTGGCGTTGGGGGCGGTGGCGCACGGCTGGTCTGACGAGCGCTGGACGCTCGCGCGGATCCGGACGCTGATCGGGCGGATGTTCCACAAGAGCTACACCGTGCCCGGGGTGTGCCTGTTGCTGCACCGGCACGGCTGGTCGCCCCAGGTGCCGGCTCGCCGG
>NZ_JARAVK010000424.1:0-4782 GCF_033792765.1 Streptomyces sp. PA03-6a
GGGACGGACGGGGCGGCGGCCGGGGCCTCCGGGGGCAGGACGGGCTCGGCGTCGGGGCCGGCGTCCATGCCGGGACGCGGGACGGTGAGCATCTCCTGCGGGATCATCATGACCGCGCCGGTGCCACCGCGGGCCGAGGGCCGGAAGGACACCGTCAGGCCGTGCTTGCGGGCCAGCCGGCCGACGACCGTCAGGCCGAGCCTGGTCCCGGACAGGCCGGTCAGGTCCCCGGACCCGGCCGCCACGGCGCTCTGCGCCCGGCGCAGCGCGACCTCGCCCATGACCAGGCCGCTGTCCTCGACCGTGATGACCGCGCCCGCGGGCACCTCCTCCACGTACACGTGGACCTCGGCGGTGGGCGGGGAGAAGTTGGCGGCGTTGTCCATGAGTTCGGCCAGCGCGTGCATCACGCCCTCGGCGGCGTGGCCGACGACGGCGACCTCGCTGGTGGAGTGGAGCCGCACCCGCTGGTAGCCGGCGATACGCCCCATCGCGCCGCGCAGGATCGACTCCATCCGGATCGGCTTGGCCCACCGGCGTCCGGAACGGGCCCCGGTCAGCACGGCGATGCTGTCGGCGAGGCGGCCGGCCTGGGCGGTGCGGTGGTCCAGGTGCAGCAGGTCGTGCAGCACGGCCGGGTCGCTGTGGCGGTGCTCCATCTGCCGCAGGTCGGCCAGCATTCCGGTGGCCAGCGCCTGCATGCGTCCCGCGGCGTTGGCACCGACGGCCATCGCCGCGGCGCGGCGCGACTCGCTCGTGCCGACCCGGTCGGCGATCAGGGCCAGCATGCGGCGCTGAGGGCCGGTCAGCGGCTCCCGCACCGCGGTGAGCACCCGGTCCACGGTCTCACCGGCGGCGATCCGGCCGACGGCGGCCGGCAGCAGCTCGTCGGCGAATCGTTCCGCCTCGGCCCGCAGGGCGTCGAGCTGTCCGGCGAGGCGCCGGGCCCGCCAGCGCTCCTGCGCCGCCACGGCCACGGCGCAGGCCAGCGCCAGGATCCCGGCGGCCGCGCCGGTCACCGCGGGGGCACGCAGCGACCCGGGGGCGGCGACCACCAGCCACACGGCGACGGGGACGGTGACCACCAGGGGCACCGCCAGGGCCCGCGCCAGGTACGCGAACGGAGCGCGCTGCTCACGCCGCCGTGCCGGGATGCGCAGGCGCCCGGTCCGCGGGCGCGGGAGCGCGGTCTGCGCTGTCATCGATCAGGACCTCGGGGCCGTACGGACGGATGGGATGGGCGAAGCGGAATCCAACAAAAACGGGCACCACCACGGGCACGAATCCCGGGCGGGTTCCGTGTTCGCGGGGAACTCGCGGTCACTATATGCGAGTTGCCAGCGGTGTTGATCAATGCGCCGATGACATTTGTTGGCTGGTGAGGATATGTGAGGTTGCCGCGGCATGCCGGCGCCCGAGCGAGGGGGAACCGGCGCCTCCGCTCCCCGCAGGCGCCGCCACCGCCGCGTCCACCGCCGCCACGGCTCCTCGGGGCCGCTGACCACGTCGTTCGCCATACCGAACGGCCCGGGGTCACGGCACGCGCCCGGCGGTCGGCGGCCGGGGCCCCGCCGGGCGCGGACCGCGCGAGGCGGGAACCTGACGGCGTGTCCACTGTGCGACATGTCGCAAGCGCGCCACGCCGTTCGCCCTCGGTCCTCCTCAGCCCGTGACCGAGGCGGCGCGGTGCACGGCTTCCGCGTCCGCCTCCAGGGGCACGTCCGCACGGACGAACCGCGCGGCGACGCCGACGACCAGAGCCAGCACGAGGGCTCCCGCGCCGACGAGGAACAGCGTCCGGTGGTCCTGGCCGGTCCGGGCGAAGACGTAGGAGTAAAGGTAGGCGGAGAGGGCCAGCGACAGCGCTCCGGCGACGGTCGCCTTGCCCCATGCCGCCGACTGCGCCTCGGGGTGCCGCGGTACGAGTTCGTGGACGCGGCCCAGCACGACGGGCACGACACCGGGCGGGAAGGAGCCGATGACCACGCTCAGCACCGCGATCTCGGGCAGGTCGTGCGCCATGGCGAGCGCGGCGAGGGCCCCCGTCTGCACCAGGGTGATCAGCAGCAGGGCCCTGGCGAAGCCGAGGCGGTCACCGAGGAGGCCGTAGAGGGTGGGGCCGACGAGGGCGCCGACCCCGTACAGGATCCAGATCATGGAGCCGCCGGCGGAACCGCGGCCCAGGCCCCGGCTGACGAAGTCGGCGAGGAACGCCATGGCCGGGGTGAGACCCATCGAGATCAGGGCGTACTCCACGAGCAGCAGCCGCAGCCGCGGCGAACGGGCGGGCTTCCGCTCCCCCGGCACCGGCACCGGCACCGGCGCCGCGGCGACCGCGGACGGCGACGGGGCGGCGACCGGCGGCGGCCAGCCGTGCCAGCTCAGTACGGTGAGGATCGCGCACAGGACGGCCAGCCCCGCCCAGGTCCCGCGCAGTCCGAGGTGCAGCAGCAGGGGCACCAGGGTCCCCGTGGCGGCGATGCCGACACCGAGCCCCGCGAAGATCGCCCCGCCCGCCAGCCCGCGCCGCTCCCCCTTCAGGTAAGGGAGCACCGCACCGGCCACCCGCACCATGATCACGCCGCCGGCGAGCCCCGAGGCCAGGCGCCAGAGGAAGAACCACGGCACCGAGACGGGAACGCTGCAGGCCAGCAGCGCGAGCGTGGCGAGCGCCATCATCCACCGCAGGGCCCGGCGGTCGCCCAGCCGGCGCCCCACCCACCGGGCGCTCAGCGCGCCCGCCAGGTAGCCGGCGAGGTTGGCCGCGCCGAGGTACGCCACCGCGGACGGGGAGAACCAGTGGGCGTTGATCAGTTCGGGGACCAGAGGCGTGTAGGCGAACCGGGCGAGGCCGATGCCGACGAAGCTGGCGCTCGCGCCCGCCGCTATGGCCCGCCATGCGGCGGGTCCCGGTGGTGTGGTGGTCATGTGCTCGCTTCCGCCTTCCGCCCGGCCGCGACGGGTCCGGGCGGCGCCCGGCCCGTCTGCACTCCGGGCCATCTTTGACAACCCCGTCATGTTTGACAGCCTTGCAAACTTTGACGGAGCCGTCAAAGATGAATTACCGTGGGGGCATGGCTGGACGGCGTCAGTTCGATGAGCAGCACACCCTGGGCCGGATCCTGGACGTCTTCTGGAACCAGGGGTACGGAGCGACCTCCATGCAGGACCTGGCGACCGCCACGGGCGTGCAGCGCGGCTCGCTCTACAACGCGTACCGCGACAAGGAGACGCTGTTCCTGCGCGTCTTCCAGGACTACGCCGACGCCTTCGTCGCCGAGGCCGCCGCCACGCTGGACCAGCCGGACGTCCGGCGGGCGCTGGAGGACTTCTTCGACTTCACCATCGCCTCCATGACCCACGGAACCCCCGCCCGCGGCTGCCTGTCGACCAAGACCGCCACCGACACCCAGGCGGACGCCGAACCCATCCGGGCCGCGATCCGCGGCCTGCTGGACCGGCTCGAGGGCGTCATGGCCGAACGGCTCTCCCGCGGCGACGCGGCCGGCCTGCTCGCCGTCCCTCCCACCGAGGCCGCGCGGGTCCTGGTCACCATGACCCGCGGCACCGTCGTCATCGAGCGCGTCTACCAGGACGCGGACCGGCTCCGGGCCACCGCGAGGTCCCTGATCACGATGGTGCTCGGCGCACGGCAGCGGGCCACCGCCTGATCAACGGCCCGGTAAGGTGCCCGGATGACGGCGACGGAGGGGAACGAGCCCGGCTGGACGGCCACCCGCGCCTGGGTGCAGCGGCACCTCCGCGACGGGGAACACCTCGAGTCCGCGGAGCCGCTCCGCGGCGGCTGGACCTCGCAGATGCGCCGCCTGCGGGTCACGGGGCCGGGAGGCGGACGCCAGTTGGTGCTGCGTTCCTTCGTGAAGCCCTTCTACCTCCGGCACGCGGAGGGCCTGCTCACCCGTGAGGCGCGGATCCTGGCGCTGCTCGGCCCGACCGCCGTCCCCGCCGCCGAGTTCCACGCCGTCGACGCGACGGCGGAGCACTGCGACCATCCGTCGCTGCTCATGTCCCTCCTCCCGGGGGAGGTACGCCTGGAGGACGCAGAGGCCGGGGCGCGGGCGTGGCTGCTGGCCCGTCAACTCGTCCGCATCCACGGGCTCGACGTCGGCGAGACGGACCGGCCCCGCACCTACCAGCCATGGACGGCGCCCGAGCGCGTCCGCCCGCCCGGGGCCACGAGCCGTCCGGACCTGTGGGCCCGGGCGGTGGACGTCATACGCCGCGACCCGCCCGCCCACGAAGGCCTGTTCCTGCACCGCGACTTCCACCCGGGCAACGCCCTGTTCTCCGGGCACGGCGCCCACCTGCGCATCTCCGGCGTCGTCGACTGGGTCGAGACCTCCTGGGGCCCCGCCGACCTCGACGTGGCCCACTGCGCCACGGCACTCGCGCTGCTGCACGGACCCGCGGCAGGACTGCGCTTCGCCGACCTCTACACCGCCGCGGGCGGCCGGCTGGCGGACTCCCCCGGCGCCCACCTCTACTGGCGGCTCCTGGACGCCCTCGCCTTCGCGCCGGACGCCGAGAAGGTCGCCGTCCCCTGGCGCGAACTCGGCCGCACCGACCTCACCCCGGCGACGCTCGCGACGCGCCTGGAGACCTACGTCGCGGCGCTGCTCGTCCGCTACGGCGACGCCTGACCCGACGGGCGGGCGTCCGGTGCCGCCCTCCGGCTTCGCATCTGTGCAACTGCGCGTACTCCCCCCGGTTTTCGTCTTGTCACCCGGGTGTGATCACCACGAGGGTGCAGGGCGAGCCGCG
>NZ_JARAVK010000425.1:0-4762 GCF_033792765.1 Streptomyces sp. PA03-6a
CTCTCTTTTCTGATGCTCCCGGAGCTAACGTTCGGTGTTCGGCTCTTATTGTCAGCAGCGTCAGACTTAGATAAGAGCCATGACGACCGGACGCGGTCCGGCCCCGCCCCCACGTCCGTGTGGGGGTGGGGCCGGACCGCGTCCGGTCGGCTCACCCCTCCGCCATGAGGGCCTCGTTGACGGCCGCCACGCGCGCGTGGAGCGGGCCCTCGCGCACGGTGTCGTCCCCGAGCCCCCGGCGGTGCGGCGCCACGTCGATGACGGTGACCAGGGTGTCGCCGAACCCGATCACCGCCCACCAGTCCTGTCCGGCCACGCGGACCCGCCACGTCGCCTTGACCCACCTCCCGGTGTCGGTCCGCACCTCCGCGGAGACCAGCTCCCAGGTCGCGGGGTCGAAGGCGAGGAGCGCCTCGACGGGTGCTCCGCGGCGCTCCAGGCGCTCGGTCACGTGCGGACCGCGCGCGGTGAGCCGTACGGGCTCGCGCAGCACGTGCCGCACCCGTGCGAAGAGCGCCGCGGGGCCGGTGGCCACGTGGAAGCGGGCGGTGTCGAAGCGTGGTGCCAAGGGGGAGTCCTCACCGGGAACGCCGTGACCGCCGGAGGGCGATGGGCATCGTGACCAGGAAGGATACCGGCGCACCCGCCTGCGGCGCGTCCGGCCGCGGCGACTTTGGCGGGATCGGGCCGCCGGGGTGGGGGCCGTATGCGGACGGCGTCGCCGCTGCGGCAGGATGTGTCACCTCGCGCCTGGACAATGCCTGTTCGGCGCGACTCTCTCGAGCATCCCCCGAACGTCCCCGAACGATGAGGCGACCAGTGACGACACACCACCCCCCGCGCCCCGTGCGTGAATCCGTACGCACGTGGGGAGGCGACCGGTGAACCGCGCCCTCACGCTGCACGACCTGATCGTCGCCGGTGCCGCGATCGCCGCCGGTGCCCTGGCGGGGCTGCTGCTGCGGCTGGCCCTGAAGTGGCTGGGCGAGCGGGCCAGGTCGACGAGGTGGGGCGGTGACGACATCGTCGTCGCCGCCCTGCGCACCGTCGTGCCGTGGGCCGCGCTGGCGTCGGGCGCCTGGGTGGCCGCCGCGGCGCTGCCACTGACCCGCATCGTCGACCGGACCGTCAACCAGGTGCTCGTGGCGGTGCTGATCCTGGCGGCCACGGTCGCCGCGGGCCGCATGGTCGCCGAGACGGTCCGGTCGCTGGCGCTGGCCCGGTCCGGGGTCGCGGCCTCCGCGACGATCTTCGTCAACATCACCCGTGTCGTCGTGCTGGGGATGGGCTTCCTGGTCCTGCTGCAGACCCTGGGCATCTCCGTCACGCCCCTGATCACCGCCCTCGGCGTCGGCGGTCTCGCCGTCGCCCTGGCCCTGCAGGACACCCTCGCCAACCTCTTCGCGGGCGTCCACATCCTCGCGTCCAAGACCGTGCAGCCCGGGGACTACATACGCCTCAGCAGCGGCGAGGAGGGCTACGTCGTCGACATCAACTGGCGCAACACCGTGGTGCGCCAGCTGTCGGACAACCTGGTGATCATCCCCAACGCCAAGCTCGCGAGCGCGATCGCCACCAACTTCCACCAGCCCGAGCAGCAGATGTCGCTCATCGTCCAGGCGGGCGTGGGCTACGGCAACGACCTCGAGCACGTGGAGCGGGTGACCATCGAGGTCGCGGGCGAGGTCATGGCCCACGTCGAGGGCGGCATCCCCGAGCACGAGACGGTCGTCCGCTTCCACACCTTCGGCGAGTCGCGGATCGACTTCTCGGTGATCCTGCGGACGTCGGAGTACGGGGAGCAGTACCGGATCAAGCACGAGTTCATCAAGCGCCTTCACCGCCGCTACCAGGAGGAGGGCATCGAGATCTCCTTCCCGACGCGGAACGTGGTGCTGCGTCAGGAGCAGCCCGACGCGATAACGCTGCCGCACCAGCGCACGGTCCCGGCGCCGGACCCCACCCCCGGCGGCTGACGGCCGCCCGCCGGGCACGCACTTCGGTGCGTGCCCGGCGGACTTCCTCCCCCTGAGACAGGACGGGCCGATGTACATCCTCCACCTCGTCGACCGGCCCTGCGACGAAGCGGTGGCCGCTGCCCTGGCGCGGGTCTTCGGCGTGCCGACGAGCGAGGTCGACATCGCCGCCGACGGCGTGATCGAGCGCAACTGGGAGGCGCTGGTGTCGTGCACCACCGGGGAGCGGTTCGGTGACGTGGCGCTCGCGCTGGACATCTACGTCATGGCCGCCGATGCGGACCGGCCCGCCGAGCACGCCCTGGCCGCCGAGCTCGCGGCGCTGCTGGGCGCGGCCGTGTTCTTCTCGGCGGAGGGCGTCCGGCCCAGTGCCTACTGGGTCGCGACCCCGAACGGAGCCGTGGCGCGGGCCAGGGCGGGCGACACCGACGAGCCGGGCGAATTCATCGTGGCCGCGGTGGAGGCGCCGGTGGCCCCACTGCCGCACGTGCGGGTCATGCGCATCCCGGAAGCCGTCTGGGACCTGGCGGTGGCCACTCCCATCGCCGACGCCTTCCGGGAGCGGCCGGCGGGGGAGTGGGAGTGGCGTGCGGGCGACCGCCTGGCGGCGTGGGAGATGCTCGTCCGGATGATGGCCGACGGGTGGCGGCCCGCGGGATGGTGCCCGGCCGACCTCTACGGCTGGCGCCTTGAGGCCCGCGACGAACTCGCGGAAGCCGCAGCCGCGCTGCCGTCGGAGGCCGCGGAACCGCTCCGGAACGCGCCGGCCGAGCTGGACCGGCTGTTCGTGGCGCACACCGTCGAGGACCCGGAACACCTCCTCGCCCGGGAGATCGCGGCCGGCGGCGACACGGGCGGGCGGAACTGGTGGTGGTACCGGCGGCCGGAGCCGCTGCCCTGGGACGAAAGCCTGCGGCCCCGTCACCAGCCGGGGTAGCGGTCCCGCCAGTGGGGGTCCCAGCCCGGTACGTACTCGCTGCCGCTCGGGCCGTCGAGGTTCTCGGCGACGAGGTCGCGGGCCAGGGTGTCGACGACCCACACCAGTTCGTGGCGGCTCACCACGTCCACCGGGAAGGCCTCGAAGCCGTGCGCCGCGCCGAGGAAGGCGCCGGTCACGGTGGCGACGGACTCGCCGTCCGGCGCGGCGGCCGCGAAGCGCAGCGCCGCGACGAGGTCCGCGCGGTCCGGGAAGGACGCGGCGGCGTAGAGGCCGCCCAGGAGCGCCGAGGGCGCGGTGGCGTCGGGGGCGAGCCGGGCGAGGCGGGCCGGGTCGGCGGGGTGTGCGACGACCCCGTCCAACACGGCCCGCAGACGGGCGTGTTCGTCATCGGTGATGACCGCGGCCCGCTCGGAGGCCCGCAGCGCCGTCAGGCCGCCTTCGAGGGCGCCTCGTATGTCCTCCCCGGCCAGGAGGTGCCGGGCCAGGACCGTCGCATGGGACGTGGCGGCCTGCGCGCCGGGGTCCCCATGGGTGAGCGCGGCGACGTCGCGGGCGTGCGCGTCCCAGCTCTTGACCGCCGCCGGCTCGCCGAGGGCGGCGATGGGCAGGGTGCGGCCGAGCGCGTGCCAGCCGCGGCTGGTCGTCGTGGGCTTGTCCACGGTGCCCTGCTCCGGCCGGGACAGCGCCTTGACGGTCGCCGGCGCCGCACCGCGCCGCTCCGCCAGCACGGGGATCCCGGCCAGCCAGCCGGAGGGCCAGCCCGCGCCCGTCCACGTGCCCCAGTGCTCGGTCAGCCGGTCGCGGTCGATGCCCTGGATCGCGGCCCAGCGGCAGTACGCGTGCCAGAGCACGGACGGGGGATGGCAGATGCCCTTGTGGCTTCCGCGGACCAGGGCGCGGATGGAGCCCTCGACGGTGAAGCAGGCCAACTGGGTGCAGACGCCGGCGCGCAGCGGCCCCGTGCCGGGCAGCGTGCCGCGTGCCGCCCCCGTGGTCTCGCCGAGGGCCAGCCCGATGAGCATGCCGCGTACGCGCGAGGTGGTGCGTCCGCGATCGGCTTTGTCCCGGTCCTCGTTCGCTGGGCTCAAGACGGCGTCCCTTCCTCGGATTCCGGCAGGTGGCAGGGGCCAGACCCTATCGGGAGCGCCAAAGGCGACGGAGTAGTTGAGCGTGGCCGAGTAGGTGGCGGCGCTGAGGGCGCGGAAATCGAGATGGCCTCGCGGCTATGCGAGCCGACGCTCCTGGCCCTCGGTGTCCTCGCGGTCCGCGGGCGCGCGCGTCAAGCGGTGATGCAGCACAGCGGCCCAGCTCCCCTCGGTGGGGTTCCGGGCCGCTGTGCTGCGCCGTGGCGCGTGTCGGCCGAAGTGCAGTGGCTACCACCAGATGACGACGTATCCGGGGCCGCCGTTCTCGCCGCCGGCGTCCGGGCCGACGCCGCGTGCGCCGCCTGAGCCGCCGATGCCTGCACCCGGCGGCGCCGGCTGGATGATGCCGTCCACTGCCGGACGGCCTCCCTGGGCACCGGGCCCACCCGGGGCGACGCCCGAGCCATCTCCGCCGTTGGCGCCTTGTCGGACTGTGCCCTGGCCAGGACAGAAGGCCGTGCCGCCAGCGCCACCGTTGAGGTGCGACCCGAATACGCCGCCGTTGGCAGTCACGACGTCGCCGAGGCCGTTGTCCACCGTGCTGGGTGTGCCCAGATCGCCGGGAAAGGACGGGGGTGCGCCCGAGCCTCCCGTGCCGACGTCCACCGCGACTGGTGTGCCCGGCTGGACGGGAAGGACGCACCAAGCGAAGCCTCCGGCGCCGCCACCGGATCCACTGTTGTTAACGTCGCCTCCACCAC
>NZ_JARAVK010000426.1:0-4758 GCF_033792765.1 Streptomyces sp. PA03-6a
CGCCCGGTTACATTTCGAACCCGGAAGCTAAGCCTTTCAGCGCCGATGGTACTGCAGGGGGGACCCTGTGGGAGAGTAGGACGCCGCCGAACAATCTTTAGTAGCCGTGCCCCCGGACCCAGTCCGGGGGCACGGCTCTTTGGCGTATCCACACCCGCTGTTCATGTTCAGATCAGCAACGCATCACCGGCTGCGGTGATCCTTGCCGGAACGGGTAAGTGGAGGTGAGCCTGATGCAGCAGTTTCTGGTTCAGGGTGCTGAAGTAGCCGCGCTGGAGGACGAGTTCGCGTCCGCGGTGGACGGGCGTCATGCCGTCGCCGTCGACTCGGCGACCTCCGCGTTGCATCTGGCGCTGCTCTCGCTCGGCATCGGTGCCGGCGAGGAAGTGATCCTGCCGTCGTTCGCGCCGGTGGAGACCGCGGCCGCCGTGCGGCTGGCCGGTGCGGTGCCGGTCTTCGCCGACATCGACCCGCTGACGTTCTGCCTCGACCCGGAGGCGGTGGCCGCCGCGATCACGCCCCTCACGGTGGCGATCCTGCCGGTGCACCTCTTCGGACACCCCGCCGCCGTCGACCAGATCACCGACATCGCCGCCCGGCACGGTCTGGCGATCGTCGAGGACGCCACCCAGGCCCAGGCGGCGACGCTGGCCGGCCGCCGGGTCGGCACCTACGGGGCGCTGAGCGTGTTCGCCGTCGAGGAGGGCGCCGTGGTGACCACGGAGCACCCCGAACTGGCCGGTGCCGTCAAGAGGCTTCGGGACACGGCCCACGCCAGGGCCCGGATGACCGACGGCAAGGCGGCCGCGGGCCGCGGGGTGCTGGCGAAGCTCGCCGGTTCCGTGGCCCGGCAGCGGGCCAACTGCCGTTACCTGGACTCGGCCCTGACCGGTGTCCTGGTGCCGTACGTGGAGCCCGGCGCGCACCACGTCTACCACCGCTACACGGTGCGGATACCCGGCAACGGCCGGCCGGACCGGGACGCGTTCGCGATGGCCCTGGCCGCGCGCGGCGTGCAGGCGAACGTGAGCATCCCGACCCCCGTGCACCGGTTGCCGGAGTACCGGTCGAGCTCGTACCTGCCCCGCACGGAGAAGGCGGCCGGCGAGACGCTGTCCCTGCCCGTCCACCCGGGTCTGACGGAGAAGGAGTTGGAGCGGATGGCCGTGGCGTGCAACACGCTCGGCGGACTGCTCTGAAGCCGGGCGCTCCCGTCGGGCCGTGCGTCGATCGGATTTCCGAACCGGGGCGTGGATGCGTTAAGATCCTTCACGTCGACGCGCCCCAATAGCTCAGTCGGCAGAGCGTCTCCATGGTAAGGAGAAGGTCTACGGTTCGATTCCGTATTGGGGCTCTGATGAGGAAAGGCCCCCGCCATCCGGCGGGGGCCTTTCTCGTTTCCCTTCCCCTTCGCGGACTGTCGCCGCTACGCGGGCAGTTCCGGGACGCGCATCGTGAGGATGGCCATGTCATCGGAGGGCGCGTCGGAGGCGAAGCGCTCGACGGCCCGCTGGATGCGGGCCGCCACGGCGCCCGCCGTGAGGCCCGTACAGGTGGCCAGGACGTCGGCGAGGCCGTCGTCGCCCAGCATGCGGGTGCCCTCGCGCCGTTCGGTGACGCCGTCGGTGACGCAGAGCAGGACGTCGCCGGGGTCGAGGGTGACGGTCTGCTCGACCAGTTCGAGGTCCTCGATGACGCCGAGCAGCGGCTGGGGTTCCGCGGCGGCTTCCACGACGCCGCTCTGCCGCAGTCGCAGCGGCAGGGGGTGGCCAGCGCAGACGACCTTCAGGACGGCGCTGCCGTCGCTCTGCGGCCACATCTCGCCGTAGAGGAGGGTGAGGAAGCGGCTGCGGGCCCCCTCGTCCAGGATGGCCGCGTTGAGCCGTTCCAGGACGGAGGGGCCGCTGAAGCCCTCGCGGGCGAGCAGCCGCAGCGCGTGGCGGGCGAGACCGGTCACGGCGGCGGCCTCGGGGCCCGTGCCGCACACGTCGCCGATGGCGAAGCCCCAGCAGCCGTCGCGGATGGGGAAGACGTCGTAGAAGTCGCCGCCGACCTCGTTGCCCTCGCCGGCGGCGCGGTAGACGACCTCGACCTCGACGCCGGGGATCACCGGCAGGCCGGGCGGCAGCAGGCTGCGCTGCAGGGACTGGCTGATGGCCGTGCGCTCGCTGTAGAGGCGGGCGTTGTCCAGGGCGAGGGCGGCCCGGCGGGACAGGTCCTCGGCGAGTTCGAGGATCTCCTGGCGGAAGCGCTCGTCGGCGGACCTGCCGAGGGTGAGCATGCCGATGACGCGGTTGCGGGCCACGAGCGGCAGGACGACCGTCTCGCCGCCGACCGCGGCCGCGGTCGCCAGGGCCGTGCCGGGGCCCGTGGCGGGCCGGCCCGCCACGGGCCCCGGCACGGCCCTGGCGACCGCGGCCGCGGTCGGCGGCGAGACGGTCGTCCTGCCGCTCGTGGCCCGCAACCGCGTCATCGGCATGCTCACCCTCGGCAGGTCCGCCGACGAGCGCTTCCGCCAGGAGATCCTCGAACTCGCCGAGGACCTGTCCCGCCGGGCCGCCCTCGCCCTGGACAACGCCCGCCTCTACAGCGAGCGCACGGCCATCAGCCAGTCCCTGCAGCGCAGCCTGCTGCCGCCCGGCCTGCCGGTGATCCCCGGCGTCGAGGTCGAGGTCGTCTACCGCGCCGCCGGCGAGGGCAACGAGGTCGGCGGCGACTTCTACGACGTCTTCCCCATCCGCGACGGCTGCTGGGGCTTCGCCATCGGCGACGTGTGCGGCACGGGCCCCGAGGCCGCCGCCGTGACCGGTCTCGCCCGCCACGCGCTGCGGCTGCTCGCCCGCGAGGGCTTCAGCGGCCCCTCCGTCCTGGAACGGCTCAACGCGGCCATCCTGGACGAGGGGGCCCGCAGCCGCTTCCTCACCCTCCTCTACGGCGAGATGTGGCCGCAGAGCGACGGCAGCGCCGTCCTGAAGGTCGTCTGCGCTGGCCACCCCCTGCCGCTGCGACTGCGGCAGAGCGGCGTCGTGGAAGCCGCCGCGGAACCCCAGCCGCTGCTCGGCGTCATCGAGGACCTCGAACTGGTCGAGCAGACCGTCACCCTCGACCCCGGCGACGTCCTGCTCTGCGTCACCGACGGCGTCACCGAACGGCGCGAGGGCACCCGCATGCTGGGCGACGACGGCCTCGCCGACGTCCTGGCCACCTGTACGGGCCTCACGGCGGGCGCCGTGGCGGCCCGCATCCAGCGGGCCGTCGAGCGCTTCGCCTCCGACGCGCCCTCCGATGACATGGCCATCCTCACGATGCGCGTCCCGGAACTGCCCGCGTAGCGGCGACAGTCCGCGAAGGGGAAGGGAAACGAGAAAGGCCCCCGCCGGATGGCGGGGGCCTTTCCTCATCAGAGCCCCAATACGGAATCGAACCGTAGACCTTCTCCTTACCATGGAGACGCTCTGCCGACTGAGCTATTGGGGCGCGTCGACGTGAAGGATCTTAACGCATCCACGCCCCGGTTCGGAAATCCGATCGACGCACGGCCCGACGGGAGCGCCCGGCTTCAGAGCAGTCCGCCGAGCGTGTTGCACGCCACGGCCATCCGCTCCAACTCCTTCTCCGTCAGACCCGGGTGGACGGGCAGGGACAGCGTCTCGCCGGCCGCCTTCTCCGTGCGGGGCAGGTACGAGCTCGACCGGTACTCCGGCAACCGGTGCACGGGGGTCGGGATGCTCACGTTCGCCTGCACGCCGCGCGCGGCCAGGGCCATCGCGAACGCGTCCCGGTCCGGCCGGCCGTTGCCGGGTATCCGCACCGTGTAGCGGTGGTAGACGTGGTGCGCGCCGGGCTCCACGTACGGCACCAGGACACCGGTCAGGGCCGAGTCCAGGTAACGGCAGTTGGCCCGCTGCCGGGCCACGGAACCGGCGAGCTTCGCCAGCACCCCGCGGCCCGCGGCCGCCTTGCCGTCGGTCATCCGGGCCCTGGCGTGGGCCGTGTCCCGAAGCCTCTTGACGGCACCGGCCAGTTCGGGGTGCTCCGTGGTCACCACGGCGCCCTCCTCGACGGCGAACACGCTCAGCGCCCCGTAGGTGCCGACCCGGCGGCCGGCCAGCGTCGCCGCCTGGGCCTGGGTGGCGTCCTCGACGATCGCCAGACCGTGCCGGGCGGCGATGTCGGTGATCTGGTCGACGGCGGCGGGGTGTCCGAAGAGGTGCACCGGCAGGATCGCCACCGTGAGGGGCGTGATCGCGGCGGCCACCGCCTCCGGGTCGAGGCAGAACGTCAGCGGGTCGATGTCGGCGAAGACCGGCACCGCACCGGCCAGCCGCACGGCGGCCGCGGTCTCCACCGGCGCGAACGACGGCAGGATCACTTCCTCGCCGGCACCGATGCCGAGCGAGAGCAGCGCCAGATGCAACGCGGAGGTCGCCGAGTCGACGGCGACGGCATGACGCCCGTCCACCGCGGACGCGAACTCGTCCTCCAGCGCGGCTACTTCAGCACCCTGAACCAGAAACTGCTGCATCAGGCTCACCTCCACTTACCCGTTCCGGCAAGGATCACCGCAGCCGGTGATGCGTTGCTGATCTGAACATGAACAGCGGGTGTGGATACGCCAAAGAGCCGTGCCCCCGGACTGGGTCCGGGGGCACGGCTACTAAAGATTGTTCGGCGGCGTCCTACTCTCCCACAGGGTCCCCCCTGCAGTACCATCGGCGCTGAAAGGCTTAGCTTCCGGGTTCGAAATGTAACCGGGCG
>NZ_JARAVK010000427.1:0-4724 GCF_033792765.1 Streptomyces sp. PA03-6a
CTGCAGTCCGTTGGTCAGGGCGTCCAGGTCGATCAAGCCGGTGGAGATTCCGCTGAGCGCGCCGGCGCTGGCGGCGCGGCGGTCGTAGTCGTCGTGGAACAGGTCCAGGGCCGGGCCCAGCAGGTCCAGGCCGTCGTCGCCGGTGTCGTCGTAGACGGCCTGCAGGGCCTGCTGCTGGGTGGCGATGATCTCGCTGGCCGTGCCCTCACCGCGCATCGCCTGGTTCGCTGCGGTCAGGTTCGCGGTGATCACCTCCCGCAGCGCGGCGCGCTCGCGGACGATGAGGGCGTAGTGCTCGGCGTTGGCGACTGTCGGTGTGGCCTGCACCAGCTGGTGCAGGTACGGAGCGCCGCCAGCCCGGGCAATGTCGCCGGTCCTGGTGAGCTCGGCCGCCACGGTGATCGGGTCGGCTGCATCGCCCCGCAGGTAGAGGGTCGTGATCGTGGCGAACACCGTGGCGTGCGCGGGCCGGTAGAAGTGCCCGCCGGACGGACATCGAGACCTCCAAGACTTCAGCGCTCGCGTCGCAAGACAACAGCATCGCGCGCCCACCACCGGCTGGCGCCTCTTCCAGGCCCTACACCAACATCCGGTCCAGCACCGGACGCCGTCGCCCTGGCACAGCAGGCCTGGACCGGCGATTAACGTGGCCTCCTACGGGACCTCCACACGTCCCGGGATCGGGGAGCTGAACAGCCCGTGGCGACGACATTGGAAACCTGGTCCGAGAAGGCAGCGATGGATCCACTTCCGCATCAGATTGAGGCATCTGATGCGGCGGTGCGGGCCCTCGAGTTGGCTCCGGGTCGGGAAATGCCTGCGCAGGGTCTGCGGGCGCAGGTCATTGCGGCGACCGGTTCGGGTAAGACGTTCATCGGCGTTCTGACGGCGCGAAAATTGCGGGCGGGCCGGGTCCTGGTGCGCTTCAGACAGCGCTCGAATCAGTGAAACCGAATACGCTATCGATAAGCGGGGAGATCTCCTGATCCGGACGGATCGGCGATGACGCCCGCATGCAACAATTGTTCGCCATAATTCAGCGACCATCGATAATCATATCGGGGCGAATGCCGAGGATTTGCAATACGGTCACGGAACGAACGATGATGATGCGTGCCACTTTGAGGGTTTGAGAACCAATCCGCAACAAGGCGATCGAAAAATGCGGCACGAAGTGGGGCGGTTTCTCTTAGGTATTCTTGTTCGGCGAAATAGAGCCCCGCCGTCTGAATTAGATCTTCCATGGCGCCAATTCTGCCACCTTTGGTCACCGGGCGTTCTTGAAATGCTTGTATGAATTTTCCGTCGCTGGCCCAAATGCCCACTTCGCGAGTGAACCTTGGCATTTCCGCGGCCAGTTCTCGAGCAATATCGGCGGCATGCTCGTCAAGAGGCTTCCATCGCCTGAATACATTCGGGTGACGTTCCTTTAGGGATTTCATAGCCTGCCAGTGCCGTGGTCCATCAAAGTCGGACATGTAGAAGGAGTTAACAAAGTCTTCTTCTGGTGTCAGGGCTACCTCACCCCGCCTAGCAGAGGGCCATTCCACAAGATTCCAGAACTGGTTGCCAAACTCAGTCAATTTGTAGCGCAGGAGCCCGCGAGCCAGTTCGCCAGTGGCGATCCGGTCAATTTCCTCCACGGGACTGTGCTGCAGCGTATCGTAAAAATTGATCACTTCTCCAACCGAACAAAATTGAGCAGTCGCCTCACGATCGATCCCGTAGCCAGCGAAGTCAGGGAGGCGCCTCAAGGAGTGGTTGATTACGGCGGCAAAACGCACCTCTTGCCGATACTCTCCTCGGCTGGACGATCTGCGCCTTTCTCCCAAGATGGGCGCGTAATGCCGCAGCGCTGCATGCAAGCCGCTCACTACTGACGGCTGCCAGTCACCGGGCCGCAGGCTTCGAACGATATGCATATCGCGCACTTTCATATAAGGAAGCGCCTCGATACCGGCTATGGAATCGAAGCGAATTCCGAACTCGGCTTCAATGTTTCGTGCCAGGCTTGCAAGGACTCTGTCATCCTGCGCCTGCGGCAGATAATGCGGCAGCTCATGAACGCCGGGCATGCCGAGTGTCCTGGAGGCATGCTCCGGCACAAGCTGCGAGGACATGGGGGTCAGCTGCGCGTCACCATCGTCGGGCCTGCCTGGGTTGCCGCCTACCAGGCGTGGGCGTGCCTTGAGGTCTGCGTCGGTCGGGTTCAAGGAGTCGAGGTCAATGCCCAGGCGTTCCAGCGCTGCCCGCGCGTGGTCAACGGCGTGTGTAGCCCTCTTCAAGGCTTCTTCCGCGTTCTTAACCGCGTCTTCAAACGGTTCCTGCTTGAGGCTCTGCCCGCCTTCCATGCTGTTGGCCATCCGCTGGCGCAGGTCCTCCTCGGCGGCAGCAGCCCGCCCCTGCTCCTGGACAGCCTCCTGATAGGACCGCAGAGCATTAGCGTGCGATTCTTCAGCAGGGGCATGAGCAAGGGTCTCAGCAGCCAAGCCTGTGCCGATGCCGGTCACTTCGGAGCCGACACCAGCTTGCGGCGTCGTCGGCTGCACTCCGGCACTGCCTGCCCCACCACCCGCCCGCACCGCAGCGAAAGTGGAACCGCGCGACGCACCAGCACCGGTACTCTCCTGGCTTGGGGGCTCAGGCACGGGTTGTGTTGCGCCGTCACGTGCCCGGATCCAAGCATCCCCCATCGTCAAAACGAATCCACCGCTGTCGACAGAAACCCTGCTGGTTCCGCCGAACGTCTCAACACCCAGCGCTTGGCTGATCTCCGCAAGGTGCCTGCCCCGCCCGACATCACAAACAAGACAGACGGCCTGCGAAGCCAGTCGTTCCTCAAACGACCGGCGCCGGCGGATCACCGCAGCCAGCCTGGCGCCATCCACCGGAAGTAGCCCGTCCATGGTGTGCACCAGCGGGTACCCCGCGCCCTCATTTGCGTCCGGACGGGTGCCATGGGCACTGAAGAAGTATGTGTCCCTGCCGTTCCACGGTACGTTCCATTCCTGGCCGTCCGGATCCCGCTTCATGCGGCCTCCCACGGACAGACCCATCCGATACGTGTCGAGCGAACGCAGCGGCCAATAGCTCCGGAATGCCATGTCCGTGGGGGCGTGGGATCGGTGGCCGATGGTCTGTCCGTCGTCGGCGGCCAGCGGGATCAGCTGCAGGTCGGATTCAAGGAACAGCCTACCGTCGGTGAAAAAGACCTCCGTTGCTGTCCGTTCCCTGATAGTGCCGTCGGATCGTGGTTCGGTGCGGTGCCACTGGCCGGCCGGCTCGTTGGCCGGGTGCACAACCTCCAAGTTCAACCACGTTGCATCTGCCCGGAGGGCGGGGTTGCCGGTGTGGGACCACACCGGCAGCTTGATGCGTTCGGCGATCGCACGGGCCAGATCCAGGTTCCGCGCCGCTGCTCCAGGAATGACCAGCACCACCGAGGGATGCCTGCGCAGCTCACCATCCTGAGCAAGAAGATCGCCGAACTCCTCGTAGCCCAGGCGGTGCTCGCCCGTTGCGGTGGTCACCCGCACAAAGCCCGGACCGGACGCCTCAAGCTCGGCCCGGACAAAGTACGGACTCCTCCCGGACAGCGTCCACGGCACGCGCATGAGCATGGTGTGCTTCCGATCATCGCCCTTCACCTGCCCGTACCTGGTGAAGACGCCGCTGAACCACCTGACGCTCTCCGGGCTGGGGCTGGTGAAGTCCAGGCCGTGGACGACGCCACTGCCGTCACGCAGGGCCGTGGTCGTCGCATCAGCCAAAGCCGACACGGGATGAGGACTGAAATCAATCCCCGGCCGGACCACCCGCAACCCCACCGTACTCGCGCTCAGCACCATCCGCCGCCGCACGGAAACCTCCCGCCCGAACCTGACCAACGCATCCGGGGCCAGCTGCTGCGTAATAGAAGGGCCCAGCACAGACCTCAGCTGGTTGCGGACCTCCCTACCCACGATGCCGGCCGCTACCGGATCACCCTCGTCCGCAGAAATAATCACCTGAGGAAACGCCGCCCCATCGCCATAGGCATGCCACAACCGCAATTCGACCGCATACCCCCGCACAAACCCCGCCACACGGTCAAGGGCCTCTGCGGTAAAAGGTTCACGGCCTCCCTGCACCTGCACCGAAGCCGGCACTGTCTTAACACTGGCAAGATGGTCAGCAAACGTCTGCGCGCTCCACCCATTCGCTGGCCTCACCAACCCCCGCACAGCTGCACCGCCAGCCGAACCAACCACAGCGTCGGCAGACACACCCGCCACTTCCCGCCCCACAGCCGCAGGCGCACTGGACCACGCGCTGAAAACCCGACCACCCGGAGAATCACCCCCGCCTGGCCCGGACTCCGGGAAAGAGCTGGTACCGCTGCGTGAGACATCCCCACCCTCAACGCCGCTGCCGCTGCCCGCCAGAACAGTGTTCTCCCGGACAGAACCTTCCCCTGGAGACACCGAAACAGCAACAGAACCACCGGTATCAAGGATCCTACGCACCTGCTCACGTTCCGGCGTGCCAGACGCCCGACGGGCCAGCTCCGCCTCCAGGACCCCGCGCATCTGCGCTTGGTCATCCACCAGCGCCATCCCCACAAACGGGCCACGCCGCGAACCAGGCGGCTGAGAACGAAGCCTGGCACGCTCGGCCGACACGTGCCTGATGACGGCGTCCGCAGCCGCCTGGCCAGACCGGCGGGCCACCGCAACAGCACCCAC
>NZ_JARAVK010000428.1:0-4655 GCF_033792765.1 Streptomyces sp. PA03-6a
GGCCTCCTGCACCGGAGCCGGCGCGGGCTCCGCCGCGGCGGCCGGGGCGGGGGCGGCAGCGGGGGCGCCCGTGCCGTCGTCGATGACGGCCAGCTCGGCGCCGACCTCCACCGTCTCGTCCTCGGCCACCTTGATGGAGGAGAGGATGCCCGAAGCGGGCGCCGGGATCTCGGTGTCGACCTTGTCGGTCGACACCTCGAGCAGCGGCTCGTCGGCCTCTACGCGTTCACCCTCGGCCTTGAGCCAGCGGGTGACGGTGCCCTCGGACACGCTCTCGCCGAGCGCCGGCAGGGTTACGGAAACCGCCATGGTTTCGGTTGCTCCTAACGATCTGTGCGGATCTGTCTGCGTGTCCGTGGGTCAGTCGTGCGAGTGAAGGGGCTTGCCCGCGAGCGCGAGGTGCGCCTCGCCGAGGGCCTCGTTCTGCGTCGGGTGCGCGTGGATGAGCTGCGCGACCTCGGCCGGCAGCGCCTCCCAGTTGTAGACCAGCTGGGCCTCGCCCACCTGCTCGCCCATGCGGTCGCCGACCATGTGGACACCGACCACGGCGCCGTCGCGGACCTGGACGAGCTTGATCTCGCCCGCGGTCTTGAGGATCTTGCTCTTGCCGTTGCCGGCCAGGTTGTACTTCAGGGTGACGACCTTGTCGGCGCCGTACAGCTCCTTGGCCTTGGCCTCGGAGATGCCGACGGAGGCGACCTCCGGGTGGCAGTACGTGACGCGCGGCACGCCGTCGTAGTCGATCGGCACGGTCTTCAGGCCGGCCAGCCGCTCCGCGACGAGGATGCCCTCGGCGAAGCCGACGTGGGCCAGCTGGAGGGTCGGGACGAGGTCGCCGACCGCGGAGATGGTGGGCACGTTGGTGCGCATGTACTCGTCGACGAGGACGTAGCCGCGGTCCATGGCGACCCCGGCCTCCTCGTAGCCCAGGCCCTGGGAGACCGGGCCGCGGCCGACGGCCACGAGCAGGACCTCGGCCTCGAACTCCTTGCCGTCGGCCAGGGTGACCTTGACGCCGTCGGCGGTGTACTCGGCCTTGGAGAAGAAGGTGCCGAGGTTGAACTTGATGCCCCGCTTGCGGAAGGCGCGCTCCAGCAGCTTCGAGCTGTTCTCGTCCTCGACCGGCACGAGGTGCGGCAGGCCCTCGACGATGGTGACGTCGGCGCCGAAGGACTTCCACGCCGAGGCGAACTCGACGCCGATGACACCGCCGCCGAGGATGATCGCGGACTTCGGCACACGGTCCAGGACCAGAGCGTGGTCGGAGGAGATGATGCGGTCGCCGTCGATGGCCAGGCCCGGCAGCGACTTCGGCACGGAGCCGGTCGCCAGGAGCACGTGGCGGCCGGTGTAGCGCTGGCCGCCCACGTCCACCGAGGTCGGGGAGGACAGACGGCCCTCACCGGTCACGTAGGTGACCTTGCGGGAGGCCACCAGGCCCTGCAGGCCCTTGTAGAGGCCCGAGATCACGTCGTCCTTGTACTTGTGGACCCCGGCGATGTCGATGCCCTCGAAAGTGGCCTTGACACCGAACTGATCGGCCTCGCGGGCCTGGTCCGCGATCTCACCGGCGTGCAGCAGAGCCTTCGTGGGGATGCAGCCGCGGTGCAGGCAGGTGCCGCCGAGCTTGTCCTTCTCGATCAGGGCGACGTCCAGACCGAGCTGCGCCGCACGCAGCGCTGCGGCGTAGCCGCCGCTACCGCCACCGAGGATCACTAGGTCGAAAACGGTGCTGGCGTCGTTCGCCACGTCACGTCCTCCATGCATGGATACGCCGGAGCCGGTCCGTCATGACCGGGCGGCGGCTTTTGTTCGGCCGCTTCTGTTAAACGGGGCCCTGTCGTGCCGAGACAACATCTTCGCACTTGTTCGGGGCCGACGAGGCACCGGGCCGGTGTCTGAGACGTACGGAACGTCCCCGGCCGGGGCTACTCGCCGGTATCCCTTGCGAAATACGGAGCGGTTGCACTCTTTGCTCGCCCTTGGCGAACGCGTACGGCCCCGGATGCCATACCCGGGGCCGTACGGAATGTGCCGAGGCTTACACCGCGGTCAGAGCAGCTCGCCCTCGCCGGCCTTCTCGGCCACGCGCACCAGGGTGCGGATGGCGGAGCCGGTGCCGCCCTTGGGGGTGTAGCCGAAGGGGCCGGACTCGTTGAAGGCGGGGCCCGCGATGTCCAGGTGGGCCCAGGTGATGCCCTCGCCGACGAACTCCTTCAGGAACAGGCCGGCCGCCAGGCCGCCGCCCATGCGCTCGCCCATGTTCGCGATGTCCGCGGTGGGGGAGTCCATGGCCTTGCGCAGGTCGGCCGGGAGCGGCATCGGCCAGGACTGCTCGCCGACCTCGGTCGCGACCTCGTGCAGCGCGGTGCGGAAGGCGTCGTCGTTGGCCATGACGCCGAAGATGCGGTTGCCCAGGGCCAGCACCATGGCGCCGGTCAGGGTCGCCACGTCGATGATCGCGTCGGGCTTCTCCTCGGAGGCGCGGGTGAGGGCGTCGGCCATCACCAGGCGGCCCTCGGCGTCGGTGTTGAGCACCTCGACGGTCTTGCCGCTGTACATCTTCAGCACGTCGCCGGGGCGGGCGGCGCTGCCCGAGGGCATGTTCTCGGCGAGCGCCAGCCAGCCGGTGACGTTGACGGGCAGGCCGAGGCGCGCGGCGGCGACCACGGTGGACAGCACGGCGGCGGCACCGCTCATGTCGCACTTCATGGTCTCGTTGTGACCGGCCGGCTTCAGGGAGATGCCGCCCGAGTCGTAGGTGATGCCCTTGCCGACCAGTGCCAGGTGCTTGGCGCCGCGGCCCTTGGCACCGGTGTAGGCGATCTTCACCAGGCGGGGCGGGTTCGCCGAGCCCTGGCCGACGCCCATGATGCCGCCGTAGCCGCCCTTGACCAGCGCCTTCTCGTCCAACACCTCGATCTTGAGGCCGTGCTCCTTGGCGGCCTCCTGCGCGAGCGCGGCGAAGGACTTCGGGTGGAGGTCGTTCGGCGGCATGTTGATCAGGTCGCGCGCCCGGTTGACCTCCGCTGCGATGACGGCGGCCCGCTCGGCGGCGGCCTTGAACGCCTTGTCCCGCGGCTTCGCGCCGACCAGCGCGACCTCGGCGAGCGGGGCCTTGCCGTTGGACGACTGGTACGCGGTGTACGTGTAGGCGCCGAGCAGCGCGCCCTCGGCGACCGCCTGCGCGGCGTCCGCGTCCTGCACCGGAAGGGCGTAGGCGGCCTTCTTCGACCCGGCCAGCGCGCGGGCGGCGGCGCCGGCGGCCTTGCGCAGCGCCTCGGTGTCGTACGCGGCGCCGTCGGCCGGGGCCTCACCGAGCCCGACCGCCAGCACGACCGGGGACTTCAGGCCGTCCGGGGCGGGGAGCTTGGTCACCTCACCCTCCGCGCCCGAGGCGCCCAGTGTCTCGAGCGTCGCGGCGAGCCGGCCGGAGAAGGCCTGGTCCACCGCCTCCGCCCCGGCGGCGACCTCGGGGCCCTTGGCGCCCTTGGTCACGCCGACGACGACGGCGTCAGCGCGCAGCGCTGCCGCGGAGGAGGTGCTGAGAGTCAGTGCAGTCACGGTGATGCGGATCCTGTTCCTTCGGGGGTCCAATACTTGACGCCGGACTCCGTCCGGCTCCCTCGTGCCCGACGCCGGGCGTCCTTCGCGGCACGGGCGGGGGTGCAGCACCGACCTTACGCTCACTCCTGTCGCTTGCGACCACGACCTGCGCCCATGACGGCGAAGGCGCGGGTTTTCCCTATGGGACCGCGCCCGCGCGGCACCCCGGACAGGGTCCCGATCCCCTTCCGCCCGGTGGGAGTTGGGGCGTCGGACCGCATCACGCCCGGTCGCCGCGCGGCGCTCAGCCCAGGGTGAGCACCAGCAGCGCGGCCGTCGCGGCTGTCTCGCACAACGCGCCGAAGACGTCACCGGTGACGCCGCCCAGGCGCCGGCGGCACCGCAGCAGCAGCAGTTCCGCGGCGGCCAGGCCCGCCGCCGCAGCAGCCGCACAGCGCACCGCGTCCGGCACGCCGAAGGCGGCCCCGCAGATGGCGCAGATCGCCACCGTCAGCGCGGCCGACGCCCAGGCGGTACGGGCGGGGACCGCGCCCGCCACGGCCGCGCCGAGCCCGCCGGGGCGGGCCGGGGGCACACCGTCACGGCAGGCCAGCGTCATCGCGGCGCGGGCGGTGAGCCCGGCCAGGGCGGCGGCGACCGCACCCCGGGTCCAGGACTGGCCGTACAGCTCTGCGAGCGCGGCGACCTGGGCCAGCAGGACGAGGACCAGGGTGAGCACACCGAAGGGCCCGATGTCGGACTGCTTCATGATGCGCAGCGCGTCCTCGGCGGGCTTGCCGCTGCCCAGCCCGTCGGCGGTGTCGGCCAGCCCGTCCAGGTGCAGCCCCCGCGTCAGGGCGGCCGGTACGGCGGCGCTCGCCACCGCGGCGGGCAGCGGCCCCGAGCCCAGGAGCAGCAGGAGTCCGCCGGCCGCCGCGCACAGCCCCACGACCAGCCCGGCCACGGGCGCCCAGAGCATCCCGGCGCGGGCCGCCGCGCGGTCCCAGCGGGTGACCCGGACCCGCAGCACCGTCAGGGTGCCGAAGGCGAAGCGCAGCCCGTCGGCGGCCGTGACGGCGGGGGGCGCGTGAGCGGGCGCGGGGTCGGGG
>NZ_JARAVK010000429.1:0-4645 GCF_033792765.1 Streptomyces sp. PA03-6a
CAGCCGGGTGAACGCCCTGCGTACGGCGTCCCTCCAGTACTCGGCCCGCTCGGCGGGCGGTTGGATGTCCGTGCAGAATGCTTCGATCACGATGTCCTCGCGAACTGTGAGGAGTTGCCCGGTTCCCCGGGGCCCGGGCGGCGCTTTCCGCGTCACGCGCGGCCCACTCGGGGAACCCCCATCGCGGCCACCGTAGGGTCCTGCCGGGGCCATCGGCGGCCCTTCCGGCGGGGAGTGCGGGACACCCGCAGATATTGTGGGGACATCCGCAAACATGAATTCCCGTTATTGGGATATTTATCACACAAGGCAATATGCGGGCGGAATGTGCATTGAGAGAAATGTCACAATTGATTCACCTGCGCGAATCGGATGTCGAGTGGAATCGGAATAGGGCGGGATTGTGCCGTCGTATTCGGCGGGAAAGGGGTCCGGCAGGGAAAGCGAACGCACGCATCCGCCCGCATGCGCACGGGCCGTTCCCCCGGGCCGGCGTCAGGGCCGAGGCACCGGCCTCGGCCCTGACGCCCCGGTCCCGGCCGGGGAACCGTCGGGTACGTCAGGAACCGACGCGCGCCGGCCTGACCGTCCCGTGCACCTGCCGGGCGTGGGCGGCGTACCGGCGGCGCCCCAGGACGGGGACGATCAGCCGGACGGGCAGCGGGGCCGTCGCCAGCACCGCCTTGATGGTCTCCGGGTCGCCCTCGTACATCGCCATGCCGAAGACGAGCGGCAGGTCCTTCTTCGGGGTGCTCGCCATCCCGTGCTCGCCGAGCTGGTGCCATTCCGCCGCGGTCACGTACTTCGCGGCCAGCGGCAGGATCGCCTTCTCCTCCAGCGCCATGTGCCGGACGAGCACGGTCAACAGCCGCTCGAACGCGTCCGCGAGCTCCTCGCCTCCCTGCCCGGTCGAGCGCCATCCCCCGAGCAGTCCGGTCACCTCGCCGTGCAGTGCGTCGATGGCGTGGTGCTGCTGCTCCATCGTCGGCACGATGGCCTCCGCGTCCACGCCGGCGCGCTCGGCCAGCTTGGGCCACAGCAGCAGGTCCTCGCCCTCGTGGTGCGTGTGCAGGACCCGGCACACCAGCGCCGCGTGGGCACCGACGACCTCCGCGCGCCGGGCGTCGCCCGGCGCGACGGACCGGATGAGGTCGGGAAGCAGCCTGAACTCGCGGCGCAGCGCAGTGTGGGCCATGTACATGTCGCGCGTATCGGCCATGGGTTCATTGACGAGTGGAGCCATTGTCTCTTCCTTGTGCGGCCGCCCGGCATCCCGGGAGGGGACGACGCGGCCCGTGTCGGGCATGGCCCTGCGCCCGGGCCGGCGGTCCGGTGACATGCGGGTCCGTCTGCGGTGGCACCCGGCGGGTGCCACCGGGTGCCACGGAATGCGCAGGGTGATCAGGGCAGGGGTAAGTGCAGGTCGGAGGCCTCGTCCGCTGCCCAGGACACTGTGGCAGTGGTGCCGGGGCTGCCGCATGCGTCAAATGCCCCTGCGTCGCGGCCGCGGCATGGGTCTTCTGACCCGGTCCCCGCTGGTGAGGCGGAGGAGCATGGGGCGTGGTGGCCGTCGGACGGCTGTTGCGCCCGGCCGCGGGGCTGACCCGTCATTCGGGGAGGACGACGTTCCCCATGGCCTCGTTGACCGCGATCATTTCCGGAGTGAAATCCTCCGGGGTCCACAGGCGCGGCGAGTGCCCGGGCAGCGGGTCGTCCCCGAAGTCGAGGAAGAAGTTCTCGGGGCCGCCCGGGGTGAAGAAGAATGCCATCTTGGCCTCGCGGTCGCTGATGTTCTTGAACCGGTGCCGCACACCACGCGGAACGAAGACGAAGTCACCCGCCGAGGCGACGAAGGTGTTCTCGCCGTCCAGGAACTCCAGCTCGCCCTCGAGGACGTAGAACGCCTCCTCGTTGTGCTCGTGGAGATGCGCTATCGGTCCGTTGCCCGGGGGCACGGTGGCGACGACGAAGCCGAGCCGGCCGTCGGTCTCCTTGCTGCTGACCTTGATGGTGTACTCGTCGCCGGCCACCCACTTGACGGGTCCCTCGGTGGCACGGACGTACAGTGCACCGCTCTTGTACTGCTCGGGGGTTGCCAATTCTCGCTCCTGTGCGAAATCGCGGGATCACGCATGCGGGGACGCCGCATGCGTGGGTCGCCGGGAGTCCCGGCCGTGATGAGAGGGGGAAGGGGCGGCGAGGGCCGCGCAGTCGTTGCGGCGTCAAGTAACCATGAGTCAGCTTGACTCGTCAAGTAGTAGGTCTCCGGGCCCGGTTGGACCGCCACAGGCCCCGACGGGCTCACCGCTCGCGCGAGCCGCACATATGCTTGCCGCATCAAGCAGCTTGCCGTACGCTCCGACGCGCCGTTCGAAGTTCGAAGGCAACAGGCCCTTCCCTAAACATATTTGACGGAGTGTCTGTTCCCAGACGGATGGTCGCGACCGTAGCTCGCGCAGAGATCGTTCGGCCGAGAGCAGGCCGACCACTGAGAGAAGCCCAAGGGTGGTGCGCGTCGCCATCGGGGCCAAGGAGAATGTGTGGCTGTCTCGCCCATGACCGCGTACGACAGGATCGTCAGGTCGGACGTGCCCGAGCATCCCCCCGTGCTGTTCGACACAGCGTGTGTGTTGGGTGGCAGTGTCGCCGGCCTTCTGGCGGCCCGGGTACTCGCGGACCACGCCCGGACCGTTGTGATCGTCGAGCGGGACGAGACGAATGCGGAGGGACGCCCTCGTGCGGGCGTGCCCCACGACCGTCAGGTGCACGGGTTGCAGGCCGCCGGGCTCGTACAACTGGAGCGGTGGCTGCCGGGATTCACGCGGGAGGCGCGGGAACTGGGCGGCGTCCTGCTCGGCCCCCAGCGCATGACCATGTACGTCGACGGCAGGGAGCAACTCCGCACGGGAGACACCGCGTTCCTCTTCTGCACCCGGCCCTTCCTCGAGTCGCGCATACGCAGCCGGGTCCTGGCCCTGCCCAACGTCGAGACCATGGCGGCACAGGCCACGGGCCTGGAGTACGACGACAACGGTGCGGTGAACGCCGTGCGGTACGTCGTCGACGGTGTCGCCGGCGCGCTGCCCGCCGACTTCGTGGTGGACGCGATGGGACGCGCCTCCAAGTCCTCGGACTGGGTCGAGCAGGCGGGCTTCGACAGGCCCCGGCTCCAGCGCATGCAGACCGGGGCCCACTACGCGACGGCGCTCTTCGAGCGGACCGGCCGGCACACGGAAGAGCCGTTCTTCACGGGCGCCCGTTTCACGCTGCCGCCCGGGCCGGACGGCCTGGCCGTGGCCCTGGCCAAGCCCGTCGAAGCCGACCAGTGGCTCGTGGGGCTCACCACCTACGCGGAGGGCCGGCCTCCCCGGTCGATCGAGGAGTTCCGCGCGCTGTGCGAGAAGCTGCCGCATCCCTTCGGGGAGGTGACCAGCGGCGCCGTCACCCGGGACGTCCTGACCTTCCACCAGGCGGACAGCCGGCGCCGTGATTTCACGGGGCTGTCGCGCTACCCCGCCGGCCTGGTCGGCGTCGGCGACGCGGTTGCCTCCCTGAACGCCACCTACGGGCAAGGCATGATGTCCGCCGCCCTCCACGCCTCCTGCCTGTCCGCATACCTGTGCGGCGGCATCGCGTCCGGCGAACCGGCCACCGAGTTCTTCGCCCTGCAGGAAGTGGCCGTCGACGCCAAGTGGGCGGTCTCGGCCGGCTCGGACGCCGCCCTCCGCGACGCGATCGAGGGGGCCGAGGTGCCCGAGGACGTGCAGCGCCGGCGCTGGGCCATGGCTCAGCTCGCACAGGCCTCGCTCACGGACGTGACGATCGCCGAAGCGAGCGCGGCGGTTTTCTACGGCCTGGCCCATCCCATGTCGCTCGCCGACCCCGCCCTCCTCGAGCGGGCCATCGCCGTGAACGTCCGGGAGTCGGCGAACTCCTGAGCCGCGCACGTCACGTCCATGACGGTGTCGATGGTTCCGCAGCCGTCGTGGACCCCGCTCACCGTGCCGGGTCCGCGCACCAGGCCCCGAGCGGGCAGGACCGGCGCCGGGGAGAGTGTGCGCATGGAGTTCTTCTGCTACCACCGTGACCGGCCCGATTCCTTGGCGCTGCGTCAAGAGCTGCTGGAGCAGCACTGGTCGTACATGGACCAGTACGAGAAGGAGATGATCGCCCGCGGCCCGACCCTCACCGCCGAGGACGGCGAGCCCACCGGCAGCGTGCACATGGTCGACCTGCCGAACGCTGCCGCTGCCCGCGCGTTCGCCTTCGACGAGCCCGGCTACCAGGCGGGCGTGTACCGGGACGTGCTGCTGCGCCGGTGGCGCAACCTGCTGGGGCGCACCATGTGGGACTTCCCCGGTGGCCGTACCGGCGGCAACCGGTACCTGGTGCTCGGCCTCGGCACGGGCGGGGGAGCCGACCTCGTGGTGCCGCCCCTGCGGGACGACCTGGTCGCGTTCGGACCCCTGCTGTCCGACGACGGCAGCACGTGGCTCGGGACGGCGGCACTGGTCCGGGCGCCGGACGAGGATGCCGCACGCGCTGTCCTGACCTCCGACGCGTACGCCGGGATCGAGGTCCACAACTGGCAGTTCGGCGGCCGGTCGTGATGTGAGGGGGGGGCGGGGGCTCCGGGCCGTCAGGG
>NZ_JARAVK010000042.1:0-47778 GCF_033792765.1 Streptomyces sp. PA03-6a
GGCTTACGCAGACCGGTGCTGCTGGCGGCGGCAGGGGCGCTGCTGCTGGCGGGGTGCACGAGTGAGGGGAAGCAGGGCGAGGGCGCCAAGACGCCGTCGGGGGCGAGCCCGAGCGGGCGGAGCACCCAGAGCCCGGCCCCCTCGGCGTCGGCGGTGAACGACCCGTACACGCTGGCCGAGAGCGCGGCCCCCAGGACCCGGGCGCAGGCGGCCGACTTCGTCCGGGGGCTGACCGTGCGGCCGGACTACTTCGGCTCCGGATACCGCAAGCGCGAGCCGTACGAGACCGGGCCGGCGACCTGGACGGTGCTGGGCGAGGACTGCGTGTGGCGGCGTGAACCGCTCGCGGGCACCGTCCTGGCCAGCCTGACCCGCTCCTTCGTCCGGCCGGACACCGACGGCAACGACGGCAGGGGCGCGGTATTCGTTTCCCTGACGGTCACCGTGCACACCTCCGAGGTCGGCGCGCGCCGGGACATGGCGGTGTCGCTGGAGGAACCCCTGCGCTGCCCCAAGCAGCAGCTGAACGCCACGGAGTGGGTGCAGGGCATGGCCTCGCGGGGCGACCCGTACGACGAGCAGCGGAACGCCACGTCCGACGACGACCTCATCGAGTTCGGCGAGTACGTGGTGGACGGCGACGGGGAACCCCGCCGCTTCGACTGGTTCAAGCACCGGCTCGGCCCGGTGACGGTGGCGGCGACCGTGCGGCACGCCGCTGGTGCCGGTGAGGCCGAGAAGTCGAAGGTCACACAGGCCGCGCTGACGGGGGTCACGTACGTCACCGCCGACATCGACCGGCTCGGCGCCG
Organism: Streptomyces sp. PA03-6a; assembly: GCF_033792765.1. NCBI lineage: Bacteria > Bacillati > Actinomycetota > Actinomycetes > Kitasatosporales > Streptomycetaceae > Streptomyces > Streptomyces sp. PA03-6a. The sequence continues at coordinate 812 of NZ_JARAVK010000042.1, forward strand.
TGCAGGCGAAGGAGGCCGGGGTGTCCGGCGGCGAAGCGGAGGGTGCGGGCGATGAGTGAGCCGATGCGTCCGACCGACCCGGCGTCCGTCGGGGGCTTCCGGCTGCTGCGGCGGCTCGGCGCCGGCGGCATGGGCGTGGTGTACCTGGGGCGCTCCGAGGCGGGCGCGCTGGCCGCGGTGAAGGTGATCCGGGCGGAGAGCGCCACCGACGACGAGTTCCGCGCCCGGTTCGCGCGGGAGGCGCAGCTCGCGGCGCGCGTGGAGAGCCCCTGGGTGGTCCCCGTGCTCGGTGCCGACGCCGCGGCGCACGAGCCGTGGCTGGCGACCGCGTTCGTGCCCGGCCCCTCGCTCGGCGAGGCGGTGGCCGAGCACGGCCCCCTGCCGCCGTCCGTGCTACGGGTCCTCGGGGCCCTGCTGGGCGAGGCCCTGGCCGCCGTGCACGAGGCAGGTCTGGTCCACCGCGACGTCAAGCCGGGCAACGTGCTGCTGGCCGTCAACGGCCCCCGGCTGATCGACTTCGGCATCGCACGCGCCGCGGACGACACCGCGATCACCGCCTCGGGCCTGGTGATCGGCACCCCCGGATTCCTCTCGCCCGAACAGGCCCGCGGCGAGCAAGCAGGCCCCGCCGGTGACGTGTTCGCCCTGGGCTGCGTGCTCGCGTACGCCGCCACCGGCCGCCCGCCGTTCGGCACCGGCACCTCCGACGCCCTGCTCTACCGGACCGTCCACGACGAGCCCGACCTCGACGGGGTCACCGGCGAGCTGCGCGAGGTCATCGACGCCTGCCTGGCCAAGGACCCGCAGGCCCGGCCCACTCCGCAGGAGCTGCAGCGGCGGCTCTCCGAGGACGGCCCCGAGGACGCCGCCCCGGAAGGCGCCGTCCCCGAGGGCGCCGTCGCGTCGCCCCCGGCCTGGCTGCCGGACGCGGTGGCCCGCACGGTCGCCGCACGCTCCGCCGAGAGCCTCGCCCTGCCGCCCGTCGAACCCACCGTGGTGGACGAGCCCGGCGACACCCCGTCGGCGCCCCGGCAGCGGCTCACGTCCCGGCGGCGGCTGCTGGCCGTCGGAGGGGCGCTGCTGCTGGCGGGCGGCGGCTCGGGGGCGGCGCTGTGGGCCGCAGGACGCGACGACCCCGAACAGAAACCGGCCGCTGCCGCCAAGCCCTCGTACGTGCTCGGGGTACAGGTCACCCGCGGCGGGCCGGACGCGGGCCTGGCCACCACCTGCGAACGGGCCGCGCGGCTGGCCGTGGCCGAGCACAACGCGAACCCCAAGCGCGCGTTCTCCGTCCGCGTGCGCGTCCTCGACGACGGCGGGACCGTCGACCGGGCCGTCACTGTCGCCCACGACTTCGCCGCCGACCGCGACGTGGTCGCCGTGCTCGGCCCGACCGGCGAGGTGACCCTGCGGGCCGCCTCGCGGATCTACGCGGCCGCGAAGCTGACGCACGTCTCCAGCACCACCGGGCAGAACGACTACTACGTCTCGTCCCCGGACGTCACCTTCCAGACCGGCGCGCCCCACCAGGCCGAGGGCACCGCTATCGCGCTGAGCGCCTTCGTGACCGGCAAGCTGGGCCGTGCCGGGGTGGTCATCGACCGGTCCGGCGGGTCCGTCATGCACGACCAAGGCGGGGTGCTGGTGACCCAGTGGCGCGACACCCTCGGCGGGGAGGTCGTGCCACGCGTCGTCGCGGAAGGCTCGGGAGACGGCCCGGCCGCGGTCCGTGACCTGCTCTCCCGCGACCTCGACGACTTCGTCTACCTGGGGCCGCTGGAGGCGACCGTCGACGCGGCCCGGCAACTGGCCCGGGCGGGCTTCACCGGCCGGCGGTGGATGTCCCACCTGCTCTACGGCTCGCACTTCCCGCGCCTGGCGGGTGCCGCCGGCGAAGGCTGGTACGCCGTGACGCCCGCCGTCGACCCGGCGGCACTCGGGACCGAGAAGGCCGAGCGCTTCACCGCCGCCTGGCGGGACCGTTACGGGAGCACCCCGGAGCCGTACGCCACCGAGGCCTACGACAGCGCCCGCATGCTGCTGCAGGAGTTCGCCCGCACCGTGCCCACCGGAGGGGGCCGGCCCGCCCGGCCCGCGCTCGCCCAGCGGCTCGCCAAGGCGAGCTACCAGGGTGTCGCGCGCACGTACACCTTCAACGAGTACCACCAGTACGCCACCACGACGCAGAACATGGGCAGCGAGACGTACGTGCACCAGGTGCGCGACGGACGCTTCCAGCAGATCGGGCCGATCTTGCCGAAGCAGGAGAACCAGTAGGGCCATGGACCAGCTGCTGCCCGCCGACCCGGCGTGGATCGGCGGGCACCGACTCGTGGCGCGGCTCGGGGCCGGCGGCATGGGTGTCGTCTACCTGGCGCGCTCACCGCACGGCGCCTGGGTCGCGCTGAAGGTGATCCGCGCCGAATACGCCGAGGACCCCGGCTTCCTCGCCCGGTTCCGACGCGAGACGGAGCTGGCGACCCGTCTGTCGAGCCGCTGGACGGTGCCCGTGCTCACGGCGGACGCGGACGCCCGCTCGCCCTGGCTGGCCACCGCCTACGTACCCGGCCTGCCCCTCAACGAGGCCCTCGCCCGGCACGGGCCGTGGCCGCCCGCGCAGGTCCGCACCCTGGCCGCCGCGCTGGCCGCGGCCCTGGACGACGTGCACGGCGCCGGCCTGGTCCACCGCGACGTCAAACCGGCCAACGTGCTGCTCGCCGCCGACGGGCCGCGCCTGATCGACTTCGGCATCGCCAGGGCCGTCGGCGCGACGGCGCTCACCACGGACGGCACCGTCATCGGCTCACCCGGCTACCTGTCCCCGGAACAGGCCCGCGGCAGGGCCGTCGGACCCGCGAGCGACGTGTTCTCACTGGGCTGCGTGCTCGCCCACACGGCCACCGGCAGGGCCCCGTTCGGCACCGGGGGAGCCGCCGCGGTGCTCTTCAGGACCGTGCACGAGGAACCCGACCTGACCGGCCTGCCCGGCGAACTCGACGCACCTCTGCGGGCCTGCCTCGCCAAGGACGCCGGTGGACGCCCCGCGGTGGCCGAATTGCGCGGCCTGTTCGGCGCGTTCGACCCGCGGTCGTGGCTGCCCGGCGGATTGCCGGCGGTGGTCGCCGACCGTGCCGGTCGCGTCCTCGACCTGCCGGTGCCGGAACCGACGGAGCTGTCCGCCGCAGGCCCCGGCCCGCATCCGCCGTCCGCCGCGTCCCCGGAGGCGGGGACCTCCCGGCGGCGGCTGCTCACCGCGTCCGCCGCGCTCGGCGTCGGCGCGATCGGCGGCGGCACCGCCTGGTGGCAGTGGGGCCGGTCCCGCCCGCCCCGCGGGACCGGGAAGCGCACGCTGCCGACCCGGGTCATCGGTGTCCTCGGCGACCGCTCGGACGCGGCCGTCCAGGCCCAGGAACGCGGAGCGGGCATCGCGGTCGCCGAGCACAACGCCCGTCCCGGCCGGTCCTTCGACCTCGCGCTGCGCACCGCCGACGACCGGGGCACCGCGGCCGGTTCCGCCGCCGCTGCCGCCCGGCTCGCCGCCGACCCCGACGTGCACGCCGTCATCGCGGCGGGCACCAGCCAGGCCGTGCCCGCGGCCGTTCCGGTCTGCACCGAGGCCGGCGTCTGCCTGCTGGTGACCCGTGCCGACACCGAGCAGCTCAACGTCGTCCACACGACCACCGCCCTCGTGCTGCGCCCCACCCGCACCGCCGGACCCGGCGCCGTGGTGCGCTACCTCAACCGCGTCGTCCGGCCCTCGCGCACGGTCGTCGTCCACGACCTCGCCGACGAGGAGGAGGGCCTGCCCACCGTCCAGATCGTCACCGTCCACGGCAAGCTCGACGGCACCGTCGACGTCCTGGAAGTGGCCGCAGGCAAGGGCTTCACCGCTGCCGCGCACACCATCGCCGCCCGCCCCGACGACGCCGTCCTCTTCGCCGGCGTCACTCCCGCCCGTGCCGCCGCCTGTGCCAAGGCCCTTCGCACGGCCGGTCACCGCGGCGTCCGGGTCGCCGACGAGAACGTGCTGTCCGCGTCCTTCCTCCGTGAAGCCGAGGGCTGGTGGATCGGCACGGCCTACGACGACGCCTCCGCGGACCCCGGGACCCGCGCGTTCGCCTCCGCGTACCGCACCCGCCACCGCAGCGACCCGGGGCCCTGGGCCGCCGAGGCCTACGATGCCGTCCGCTTCGCCGCACACGGCCTCGCCGCCCGGACCGGCGACGACCGCGAGTCGCTGCGCGGGGAACTCCTGCGCGCCCCCTGGCAGGGCATCACCCGCCGCCTCAGCTACGAGAGCCAGTCCCAGTTCCTGGAGACCGGCCAGGACGGCGGATGGTTCCTCTACCACGTGGAGGACGGCCGGGCCCGCTTCGTCTGCCGCCACGACGACATCGGCAAGAGCACATGAGGGCCGGCGTCCGGCACCCCGGCCGTCCCGGCCGTTCCCTTGTGCCGGGCCGTCAGCGCGCGGTGCCGTCACCCCGGATGCCGGGGCGGTAGCCGAGACAGCGGGAGGCCTCCTCCGCGGCCTCGACGACGCAGGGGGCGAGCCGGCCCACGTCGGCCGGGGTCAGCCGCTGCGTCGGCGCGCCGATGCCCACGGCGGCCGCCAGCTCGCCGGTGCTGCCGAAGACCGGGGCACTGACGGACGCGGCGCCGATGTCGCGTTCCTCGAATGAGGCGGAGAAGCCGTTGCGGCGGATCTCCTCCAACTGGTCGTCCAGGAGGTCGATGTCCACCACGGTGCGCGGGGTGTGCCGGGTCAGGCCGTGGCCGACCGCGTCCCGGCGGGCGGTGGGGTCGAAGGCCATGAAGACCTTCCCGGCCGAGCCCGCGTGCAGGGACATCACCATGCCCACCGCGAACATCCGCATCACCACGTGGTGGGCCTCGGCCAGCGACACCACGGTGCGGTGGGCGCCGTCGCGGACGTAGAGGCAGGCGGTCTCCCCGGTCCTGTCCCGCAGCCGCTGCAGCGCGGGCCGGGTCAGCCGCACCATGTCCAGGCCGAAGGTCCCCGGCGCCGCCCACTGCACGAAGTGCAGGCCGATGCGGTAGGTGTCCCCGTCACGGTCGAGGAAGCCCTCCCGCAGCAGGTTGTGCACCAGGCGCTGGCAGGTGCTCGCCGGCAGGCCGGTGGCCCGGGTGATCTCCTGGAGGTTGAGCTCGGGGCGCTCGATGGTGAAGCACTCCAGGATCTGGCGGATCTTCTGCAGGACCAGCAGCGGCGCGGTCCCCGCCTTCCCGCCCATGCGCATCACCGCGTCCTTCCGGTCCTGGCCGGGCCCTCCCGTACGAGGACTCACCGTACGTCAGCCGGCGCGACCCGGGTGCGCAGCGGCACGGGTGCGGCCGGCACCGCGGACAGCGCGGAGTCGAGCCGGTGCCCGAGCAGCACCCGCAACTCCTCGCGCAGCGTGGTGAGACGGCGGACGTCGATCCCGGTGCCGATGCCCGCGTGGTGGCAGAGGTTGACCAGGTCGTCCGTTCCCAGGTTTCCCGCGGCGCCGGGGGCGAACGGGCAGCCGCCGATGCCGCCGAGCGCCGCGTCGAAGCGCCGTACGCCCAGCCGCAGCGCCTCCCAGACGCCGGCGGACGCCATCCCGTAGGTGTTGTGCAGGTGCAGGCCGAGGGGGAGTTCGGGCAGCGCGTCGCGGACGGCGGTGACGGTGCGCCGGATGTGCCAGGGGCTGGCCGCGCCGATGGTGTCGGCGAGATGCAGCACGCGGATGCCGAACTCGTCGAGCCGCCGGGCCAGTTCCACCACGGTGCGTGGGTCCGTCTCCCCGTCGAAGGGACAGAGGAAGGCGGTTGCGATGGTGGCCTCCAGCCGCACCCGGTAGGCCTTCAGTACCTCCACCGCGGGCAGCAGGCGTTCCAGCGCCTGCTCGCGCGGCACCCCGGCGTTGGCGCGGCTGTGGCCGTCGCTCGCCGAGACGGTGAGCCGTACGTCGCGCGCCCCGGCCGCGATCGCCCGGCGCGCGCCGCGTTCGTTGAACACCAGCGTGTGCAGCAGTGCGGACTCCCCGGGCCGTAGCCGGGCCACCAGCCGGTCGGTGTCGGCCAGCTGCGGAACCTTCTCCGGGTTGACGAAGGAACCGATCTCCAGCGAGGGCACCCCGGCCTCCAGCAGCCCGTAGGCCAGCCGCAGCTTGTCCGCGAGGGGGAGCACGGCGGGCTCGTTCTGCAGCCCGTCGCGGAGCAGCACATCGGTGATCACCACCTGGTCGGGCGTGGCGGTCATCTCACACCACCCCCTGCGCGCGCAGTTCGGCGCGGCGGTCCGCCCCGATGCCCAGCTCGGCGAGGACGGCGTCGGTGTGCTCGCCCAGGTCCGGGCCGAGCCAGCGTGTGCCGCCGGGTGCCTCGGCCAGCTTCGGGACGACGCCGGGGAAGGCCACGTCCTGGTGCCATCCGGGGGCGATGGCCACGCGGTGCCGTTCGAGCATGCGGCGCGCGGCGAAGTGCGGGTCCTTGGCGATCTCGGCCGCGGTGTAGATCGGGCCGGAGGGGATCTCGCCCTCCTCCAGCCGCTGCAGGACCTCCTCGTACGGCAGCCCGCCGGTCCAGGCCGATATCGCGGCGTCCAGTTCGGCGGCGTGCCGCACGCGTCCCGCGTTGTCGGCCAGGCGCGGGTCGGCGGCCAGTCCGGGCCTGCCGATGACGGCCGCCAGGCGCTTGAAGACCGCGTCGCCGTTGCCGCTGATCACCACGGACACGCCGTCCCCGCACTCGTACGTGTTGGACGGCGCGGCGCCGGGCAGGGCGCCGCCGGCACGTTCCCGTTCGACGCCGAAGGCGTCGTGGTCGGGGGTCAGGGACTCCATCAGGGAGTACACCGCCTCGTACAGGGCGACGTCCACGACCTCCCCGCGCCCGGTCGCGGCGCGGCGGTGGAGCGCGGCCAGGGCGCCGACGACGGCGTACAGACCGGCCACGGAGTCGGCGAGGCTGATGCCCACCCGGGTCGGGGGGCGGTCGGGGTCGCCGGTGAGGTGGCGCAGTCCGCCGACGGCCTCCGCCACGCCGCCGAAGCCGGGGCGGTCGCGGTAGGGCCCGGTCTGGCCGTAGCCGGAGATGCGGACCAGGATCACCGCCGGGTTGACCTCCCGCATGCGCTCGGGGCCGAGGCCCCAGCGTTCGAGCGTGCCCGGGCGGAAGTTCTCCAGCACCACGTCGGCGCGGGCGATCAGGGCCAGGGCCACCTCGCGGCCCTCCGGGCGCCGCAGGTCGAGCGTGACGGAGCGCTTGTTGCGGTTCATCGCGCGGAAGAGCAGGGAGGTGTCGCCCTCGTGCAGCCGCCAGCGGCGCAGTTCGTCCCCGACGCGCGGCCGTTCGACCTTGACGACGTCGGCGCCGAAGTCCGCCATGAGACGGCCGGCGGACGGGGCGGCGATGAAATTGCCCAGCTCCAGGACCCGCAGCCCCGTGAGAGGGCCGGACGGCGTTTCGCTGTCCTGTTCGAAGGGTTCGGGCATCTGCCATCACCTCGCAGACCCATATGGTGATGTCCACTTCCATGATGTGGGTCAGGGAGTCTCCCGTCAATAAGTCCCATATGTTCCTCTCAATGGGTGAGACGTGCTCTTTTCCGCGCGAAATCGGCCGCCCGGAGCATGCGTGTGCATGTGCCGGACCGGCGGAGTACCCTCATGATGAGTCGCCGTCTCACTCAGAGCCGGTCATGGACGAGCCCGCTTCCGCACCATGATGGGGCGCCTGCCCGAACTCGCCTCTCCGGCGCCGTGTGTGCAAGGGAGCGCGGATGTCCGAAGTCCCGGTGCTGGCCAACACCGCCGTCGCGATCGTCGGCATCGTCGTACTGATCGTCCGCTTCCGCGTGAACCCGGTGATCTCCCTGGTGGTGGGGTCGCTCTACCTGGGCCTCGCGACCGGTCTGGGAGTGACCCGGACCATCAGGACCATCACCACCGGCTTCGGCGACATCATGGCCGAGGTCGGCCTGCTCATCGCCTTCGGCGTCCTCATGGGCGCGGTCCTCCAGGAGATGGGCGCCGTCGAGCAGCTCGTCGACCGCCTGCTCCGCGTCTTCGGCCCCCGGCGGCTCCCGCACTCCATGGCCCTCACCATCGGCACCCTGCTGCAGGCCATCTACCTGGACGTACTCCTGGTCATCTGCGCACCGCTGGCCCGCACCGCCTCCCGCAAGATCGGCCCCCTCGGCTCGGCCCGCATGGGTGCCGCCCTCGCGATCGGCCTCGAGAGCGGCATCGTCCTCATGGTGCCCGGCGTCGGAGCACTGGCCCTGGCCGCGCTGCTCCACGTGCCCCTGAGCACGATGCTGCTGGGGGGCCTGGCGCTGATCGTCCCCACGGTCCTCGTCTCGGTGACGGTCATGTCCTTCCTGTTCCGGCGCGGGCTGTGGAACGGCGCCACCGACGAGGACGCCGCCGTCGCCCCCGGAACGGCCGACCCCGCGGCACCGCAACCGGAGCCGGAGCCGGAGCCTGAGACGACTTGCAAGGCCGACGCGGCGCGGGTCGACCCCGTCCCGGCCGTCGCCGTGGTCGGCGGAGGCACCACGCCGGGACGTGCCCGGCCCGGGACCGGCCGCCCCCTGCGGCACCGCCCCGCGCCGGGGCCGCGGACCACGCCCGTGGGTGCTGCGCTCCAGCGCGGCGAGGGGAAGGGCCCGCGGCTGCTCGTGCGGTTCGCCCCGCTGGTGACCGCCCTGTTGATGATCGGTGGCGGCGCGGTCGCCCAGGCCACCCACGCCCGCAGCCCGGTGCTGACCTTCATCTCCAGCCCCGTGGTGGCACTGCTCACCGGGCTCGTCGGCACGCTGCTCGTCGCGCGGTTCACCGTGGGCCGCGAAGGGGTGGAACGCGCCCTGGCCCGCGGCTTCAAGGACAGCGGCCAGATCCTCATCCTGACCGCGGTGGGCGGCTCGCTCGCCGCCGTCGTGGGGGCGTCCGGTCTCGGCGGCATCCTGCGCGGCTCCTTCACCACCGGCGGGCACGTCGCACCGCTGCTGCTCGTGTGGGCCGTCGCCGCCGCACTCCACCTCGCCGTCGGCTCCGTCACCATCTCCGCGATCACCACGGCCGGCATCCTCGCCCCGATCGCCCCCGGCCTCGGCCTCGACCCGGTGCTGGTGGCGCTGGCCATAGGCGCGGGCTCGCTGTTCGCGGTGCACGTCACGAGCAACACCTTCTGGCTGCTGCAGTCCCTGATGGGCCACACCACCCGCGGCACGCTCAAGAGCTGCACGCTCGGCGTCTCCGTGGCCTCGGTCGTCGCCCTCCTGCTGCTCCTGCCGTTGTCGATGTTCGTGTGAGTCCGGCGGTGCGCTCCGCGGTGCGGTCCGTGGTCCGCGGACCGCACCGCGGAAGCGGCGTTCAGCGCGTCAGAACCGCCAGGACGTCACGGGCGGCGGCACGGAACTCCTCGTCGCCGCGGATGATGTCGATCTGGACGCCGGATCCCACGATGCGGTGCTCCCCGTCGGCGAGTCGGCGTACGTGGTCGAGCTGGGAGGGGGTGAACGCGGTGGGGCCGAGGACGGTCAGGGCGTCCAGCGCGGCGAGCGCGGAGTTGAGGTGGGCGCCCGGCTCGACGGACGGAAGGACGCGGTCGACGAGTTCCGTGAGCGGGACACCGGCCGGACGGTCACTGCCGGGGCGCAGGGCCACCAGTGCACGCGCGGCGGCCGCGGCGGTGTCCGGGCGGTCGAGCATCGACAGCAGCCGCGGTACGGCCGGCTGCGCGGCGGGACCGACGAGGGCGGCGACCTCGGCGGCCCGCTTGGCGGTCCGGTCCCCCCAGGGCCTGTCGGCCCAGGTCAGGCCCTCCAGGATCATGGGCAGCACCGCCTCCTGATCACCCGTCAGCTCCCAGACCGCGGCGGCCGCTGTCAGCCCCGCCTCGACCACGGGGACGGTGGACCGCGTCTCCGCCGGTTCGGCCAGCAGCGCCAGAAGACGGGGCAGCAGCGGACGCCCCTGCTCGCCGAGCGGCGCGACGGCACGGGTCCAGTCCTCGCGCGGGCCGCCCGGCTCGTCGAGGGCGGGCCCCAGGACGGCGAGCAGGGCGGAGACGTCGCCGGTCACCGCGTGGAGCGCGGCGGCTGCCGCCTGACGGTCCGACCGGGACCCGGTCCCGGCGCAGGCCCGCAGCGCGGTGACCACGTCCGGGTCGCGCCCGGCGTCGGCTATGGCGGCGAGCGCGCGGCCGACCGGGAGGGGATGGTGGGGGAGGGCATCGATGAGTTCCGGCAGCGCGGCACGGGCCGAGGGGCCCCAGCCGGCCAGGACACCGGCGAGGTGGACCGGCTCGTTGGCGGTGGCGAGACCGCCCGCCGCCAGAGGCGCGCGTGTGCGGGGCGTCGCCGCGTCGGCTGTCCGGGCCGCGAGCCGCGCGCGGACGGCGTCGAGCAGTTCCGGGGTGCACGGCAGCGGAGCCGGAGGTCTGCGCAGGGTGCGACGGAACGCCGCGTCAAGGGCCCGCGGGCGGTCCTCGAGCTGACGCGCGAGGAGCTCCGCGGCCTCGGGCGCACCCAGCCACACCAGGGCGGCCAGGGCCCGGTCGGCGTGCTCGCCCGCCCCTTCGGCGAGGCGGACCAGCGGCGGCACCGCCTGCGGCGCGGGCTGGGGCCAGTCGCGCACGGCGTCGATGACGGCGCCCGCGGTGTCCGGGTGGTCGAGCAGCGGCAGCATCGCGGGCAGCAGCCGTGCCGGGGCGGTACGGGAGCGCAGCGCGAGGCACTCGGCCGCCCAGGTCGCCTCCCCGGCGGACTCCTTGGGGTCCGCACCGGCGCGTACGGCCTCCACCGCGCGGTCGAGCGCCGAGACGGCGACGTCGATCGCCGCGTCGACGTCGCCCCGCCCGTGCAGTCCGATGACCAGGGACTCCAGCGCCTCCCGTTCCCACTGGCCGCCCACGGTGTGCGGCTCCAGCGGCGACAACGCCGCGACGACGGCGGCCGCGCCGCCACCCCACGGCTGACCGGTGTCCACGATCGCCAGCAGAGCCGCCACCCGCACCTGCGGGGACTCCGTCGCCCGCAGAGCGGCCGCACACAGCTCCTGAGCCGCGCCCCGGTCGACGGCGGTGCACGCGGTCAGCACGTCCGCCCGCACCGTCGGATCGGTCTCCGTCTCCCAACGCCGCCGCAATTCCACCCGCGCGTCCGGCCCGGCCTCCGGCCCGCACTGGGCGACCGCCCAGGCCGCGCACTGCCGCACCTCGGGGTCGGCGTCCGACAACAGGGGCAGCAGCAGCGGAAGTTGCGCGACGACCGCCGCACGCGCGGCGCCCGGCCCCTGCGGATCGTGCTCGTCCGTGCTCTCGGCGATGGCGCCCACCATGCCCAGCAGCTCCGTGCGGCGCACCCCCGCCACCGCGAGACGCGCCAGGAAAGGCACGGCCGCGACCGTCGCCCGGTACACCGTGCCCTGGTGCACGAGGCTGCCCCACAGCTCCTGCTCGGCCTCCTCCGCCGTCTCCTGGTCCGGCGAGGTCAACGCCCGCAGTAGGGCGGGGACATCACCGGCGGGACCGTAGGCATGGTGCAGCTCCGCCCAGGCGACGCGGTCCAGTTCGGCGAACACGGTGTCGAGATCCATACCTCGGATCGTGTCACGGGGGTCCGACAACGCAGGGCCCGGGCGGGAGGCCATCGCATCCCGCCCGGGCCCTGCGGTCCCCGGCCGCTTACGCGCGCGCCGCGGCGACGCTGCGCCCGCGGTCGGTCTCAGGGAAGCGGCCGAGCATGGCCCGCAGTTCGCCGCTGTCGACGTTGGCGCCGAAGGGCTCGGTGCCCGGTTCCAGGCGGACGCCCTCGGCCAGCGGGCCGGCCACGACGGGCTCAAAGCCGAGCGCGTCCACCAGGCCGCCGACCTCGGCGAGGTCGCCGGGGTCGTCGCCGGCGATGGCGATCGCCTTGCGGCCGGGCGTCCCGGCGGGCCGGGCCCCGTCCTCCAGGTCGTGGTAGCCCATGTGGTTGAACGCCTTCACCACCCGCGAATCCGGCAGGAACGCCTGGACGGTCTCGCTCGACGACGTACGCGGATCGGTGAGGTCGTCGCGTATGCCGTCGACCTCCCACCAGTAGTTCATCGCGTCGATCACGAGCTTGCCGCGCAGCGCCTCGGCCGGGACGGTGCGGTACTTGCCCAGGGGGAGGGCGAGGACCGTGAGGTCGGCCCGGGCCGCGGCCTCCGCGGCGGTGACCGCGACCGCGCCCGGGGTGAGGACCTCCACCGTGAGCGCGATGGCGGCGGGGTCGCCCGAGCCCGCGATCAGCACGCGGTGGCCCGCGGCCAGGGCCAGCCGGGCCAGTACGGTCCCGACCTTGCCCGCGCCCAGGATGCCGATCGTGCGCACGCCCTCGGTGTTCATCTTGTGGTCTCCGTTCCTTCGGTTCCGTTCCGGCGTCCGCGTCGGTGTCGGTGTCGGTGGTGGCGTCAGTCCGCGAGGATGTCGCGGACCATGGGGATCACCTTCGTGCCGAAGAGTTCGACGGCACGCATGCGGGCGCCGACCGGCTGGGGGCCCACGGTGTAGATCAGGTCGAACCGGCCGACGCCGAGGTCGCCGACGGCCTGGGCGATCTTGCGGGCGACCGTCTCGGGCGACCCGATGTAGAGGGAGCCGTGCTCGATCTCCGCGTCGTACTCCTCGCGGCGGACGGGCGGCCAGCCGCGCAGCTTGCCGATGCGGTCGCGCATCACCTTGTAGCCCGGCCAGAACCCCTCCCGGGCCTCCTCGTCGGTGTCCGCGACGAAACCGGGGGAGTGCATCCCCACCGGGTGGGCGGTCGTCCCGAACTGGTCGGCGGCGCGCCGGTACAGGTCGATGTAGGGCGCGAAGCGCGTGGGGGAGCCGCCGATGATGGCGAGCATGAGCGGGAGGCCGTAGCGCGCGGTGCGGACGACGGACTGGGGCGAGCCGCCCACGCCCACCCAGGTCTTCAGCCGGCCGGACTCGGTCTTGGGGAAGACGTCGGCGTCCTTCAGCGGCGCCCGCGTGGTGCCGCTCCAGGTCACCGGCTTCTCGTCGAGGAGCTTCGCGAAGAGCTCGATCTTCTCCTCGAAGAGCACGTCGTAGTCGCTGAGGTCGTACCCGAACAGCGGGAAGGACTCGGTGAAGGAGCCGCGGCCCAGGATCACCTCGGCCCGCCCCCGCGAGAGGGCGTCGACGGTCGCGAAGCGCTGGAAGACCCGGACGGGGTCGTCGGAGCTGAGCACGGTCACGCCGGAGGCGAGCCTGATCCGCTCGGTGCGCGTGGCGATCCCGGCGAGCACGGTCTCGGGGGTCGACACGGAGTACTCGGGGCGGTGGTGCTCGCCGAGCGCGATGACGTCGACGCCGATCCGGTCCGCCAGGACGGCCTCGTCGAGCACCTGCCGGATCGCCGTGGCGTGGGAGACGGGGGCACCGGTGTCGTCCACCGGCACGTCGCCGAACGTGTCGAGGCCGAATTCGAGGTCAGACATCAGAGGGTTCCTTCGTGAGCAGTTCACGCACCATCGGGGCCACTTCCCGGCCCAGGAGCTCGATGGTGCGGGCGCGGGCCTGGCGGGGCAGGTGCATGATGTCGTACTTGAGGTCGAAGCGGTCCAGGTGGAGGTCGCGGGCGACCCGGGCGATCTTGCGGGCGACGGTCCCGGGGGAACCGACGAACAGCGCGCCGTCGACGAGTTCCGCCCGGTAGCGCTCGTAGCTGGGCTTGTAGAAGCCGCGCTCCTCGGAGATCGCGGCCACGACCGGCTCCCAGTACCGCCACCAGGTCTCGACCGCCTCTTCGTCGGTGTCGGCGACCAGGCCCAGGGAGTGCTGCCCGATGGGCTGGGCGGGGTGCCCGTACTGCTGGAGCGCCCGCTGGTAGAGGTCGACGTGGCCGGCGAAGCGTTGCGGGCGGCCTCCGATGATCGCCAGCATCAGCGGCAGGCCGTACCGGGCGGCGCGGATCGTGGAGTTGGGGCTGCCGCCCACGCCGATCCAGGTGGGGATGCCGCCCTTGCGCATGCGCGGGCGCAGGTGCTGGTCGGTCAGCGGGGACCGGACGGTGCCGGACCAGGTGACCGTCTCCTCCTGCTGCAGGCGCATGAACAGTTCGAGCTTCTCGTCGAAGAGCCGGTCGTAGTCGGCCATGTCGTGGCCGAACAGGGCGAAGGACTCGGTGACCGAGGCCCGGCCGAGGACGAGTTGGGCGCGGCCGTCCGACACCGCGTCCAGGGTGGAGAACGCGTGGTAGAGCCGCACGGGGTCGTTGGTGCTGAGCACGGTCACCGAGGTGCCGAGCTTGATGCGCTCGGTGGCGGTGGCCATCGCGGAGAGCAGGACGGGGGTGGCGGTGTCCATGTGCCCGGCCCGGTAGTGCTCGCCGACGCTGAAGACGTCGAGTCCCGCGGCGTCGGCGAGCGCGGCCTCCTCGACGAGCAGCCGGACGGTCTCGGCGTCGCCGAGCACGCGGCCGTCGTCCGTCGCGATCTCTCCGAACGAGTTCAGACCCAGTTCGAAGGCAGTGGGCGTCATGGTCCCCTCCTCCCGCCTCCGGAACGGTTCCGCGTCCGGCGGCCAAGTGATTGACGCGTCAAGCATGCATCGATATGATTGACGTGTCAAATAGAGGGGCGGTCATGGGACGCGGACACGGGCCTCTGCCCACCACGGAAGAACTCGGGATCTGGCGTGACTTCATCGAGACGACGGAGCGGCTCCGCTCCCACCTGGCGTCGCGCCTGCAGGGCGACTCGGGGTTGTCCCCCGGGGACTACGGCGTCCTGCTCGCGCTGCGGGAGGCGGAGGGCCACCGGCTGCGCTCCTCCGAGCTCGCGGCGGCGATCGGCTGGGAACGCAGCCGCCTGTCGCACCACCTCGGACGCATGGAGCGGCGCGGGCTGATCCGCCGCGTGGAGTGCACCACCGACAACCGGGGCGCCGAGGTGCTCCTCACCGACGACGGGGCCCAGGCCTTCCGGCGGGCCACGCTGCCGCACCTCGGCGCCGTCCGGGAGATGTTCGTCGACTCCCTCACGGCGGAGCAGATGGCCGCCGCGGGTGAGATCGCCCAGGCCCTGCGCGCCCGGCTGGACGCCGCTTCCGGGCCTTCCTGAGGCCGTGCCGGGGCCGGTCGGGGCCCGGTCGGGGCCCGGTCAGGGACCGGTCCCTGACCGGTCAGGGCCTGGCGTAACGGTCGCTGATGACGCCGCGCAGACCCGCGGCGTTCCGCAGGCCCTGCCCCCGCGCGGCCTCGTCCTCCCAGGCCGACATGTCGGGGAGGGTGGGGATGCAGACGAGTTCTCCCATGTCCAGGCCGACGAGGGCGGCGCGGACGAAGTCGTCGGCGTCGACGAACGACTCCTGCGGGAACAGGGCCGAATCCACGCCGGAAGCCTCGAAGAACTCGGTGCGCACGGGACCCGGCAGCACGACCTGCACGCGGATGCCGCTGCCCTCGACCTCGCGTTGCAGGGCCCGCGAGAAATGAAGGTCGTAGGCCTTGCTGGCGGCGTAGGCGGTGCCGCCGGGCGGGGCGTGGAACGCGCCGATCGACGACACGTTGATCAGCGTGCCGGAGCCGTGCCGGTCGAAGGAGAGCAGCGCCGCCCGGGACAGCCGGGTCAGCGCGAGCACGTTCACCGCGACGAGACGGTCCAGGTGGGCGGGCGCGGCCTCGCGCAGCGGCCCGAGGGCCCCGAGGCCGGCCGCGTTGACGACCACGGCGAGGCCGTCGTGGTCGAGGACGGCCCGCTCCACACGGGCGAGGCCGCCCGGGTCGGCCAGGTCGGCGGCGAGCACGGTCGCCTCGAGACCGGTCTCCCGGTGCACGGACTCGGCGAGCGCGGCCAGCCGGTCCGCGCGGCGGGCGACGAGGATCGGCGCATAGCCGCGCCGGGCCAGCTGCTCGGCGTAGCAACGCCCGATCCCCGAGGACGCGCCGGTGATCAGTGCGGCTCGGGCGCGGTCTGCCTGGTCGCGGGTCATGGGCACCTTCCGGGGGCGGGCCGGACCCGTCCCGTCGCGCGGACCCGGTCCACCCATCGTCGCGGCCCGGGCCGCGCTCCGCCGCACGGGCGGCGGACGCGTCGCGGCCGCCCACGGGACCTCACGTCTCGGGCGACGACCGCCAGACCCAGTTGCGGCGCTCGTACGCCACCTGGAAGCCGAGCCGGAGCATGTTGTGCAGCGAGGAGTTGTGGGTGCCCGGTGCCTCGGCTCCGGTCTCGGCGACCAGCACACCGCAGCCGAGCTCCCGTGCCCTCCGGGCCCGTGCGGCGAGCAGGGCGGTCTGTCCGCCGCGCTTGCGGGCGTGCGGCAGCACCGCACCGGCGAACATCTGGGCCGCGTCGCCGTGGACGTGCATCGTGCCCGTGCCGACGATCTCCCCGTCCAGCCGGGCCGCGAACGGATGCCACCCGGGCCGGCTCGCCGAGGCGGCGGTCATCCGCGCGTAGTGCTCCTCGGGCATGCCGAACGCACGGGTCACCACCGCGCCCCACTCCTGGGCCTGCTCCGGCTCCAGCGGGGCCACCCGGATCCCGGCGGCGGGCGGTCCCAGCGCTTCGGCGCGCGCCACGGCCTCCTCGACCGGGCAGACGAGCTTCACCCAGGACGATCCCGCGGTGATGCCCTCGCGGCCGCGGATGTCGTCCCAGTCCTCGGGCAGGAACGCGGGCGCGATCTGGAGGACGGCCTGCGCGGTCCCCTCCGAGCGGTAGAAGTCGCACACCTCGTGGATCACCTCCACCGTGACAGGGGTGGTGACGCCGAACCCGAGGGCCTTGCTCCAGTAGTGGGTTGGGTCGTTGCGCATCGACAGCACGACACCGCCACCGATCCGCGCGGCGTTCATCCCGAGCGCGGCCCGCACCGACCCGGGCGCCTCCGTCTCGAACCGGTACATCGCCTCGGCCTCGGACCGCTCCGCGACCGCCGGGGGGACCACTGCGTTCATGGGAGGCCTGGCTCTCTTCTCTGGTGCACGTCGCCCGCGGGCCGGAACGCGACCCCTGGCGGGGAGGGGCCGCGCGGATCATATATCGACAAAGTGGCGTACGGGATTTCCGTCAGGATGCTCGTATCAGTGCCCTCCGGCAGAGTGTCAGCCATGATCGACGAGGAGAACTCGACGTTGCGGCCTCTGCTCGCATGCTGCCACCACCGACGCCTCCCTTCGCCGGTTGGCAGGTACCGGATCCGCTTGCCGACCTGCGGAAGCCCGTGCCGCGTCGGTACCGAAGGGTGATTTCGGCCGGTGTAGCTCATGAACGGATGTCCCTGATCACGCCCGGCTTGTCCCATGCGACCGCGCACTCCGAGGGTGGAGGATCGGGGTCGGCGATTGCATCCGACTCATTGGACGAGGACGGGTAGACCGAGATGGCCAGTTGCGTGACGTGGTCAGGGAACGGGTACGCGGCCAAGTCGATGCTTGGCTTCTTAGCCGTCAGCATGCCGTCGGCGACGAGGTGGTTGTTTGCGGAGAAGGACCAGCTTGCTTGGTCGGAGGGGCCGGTACATCTCCCCAGGTGCAGGGACCCGCTGAGCGAGCGGAGATGGTCCCCCTTCGCGCCGCGGGCGAGGCTGACGGTGACTTTATTGGTTCCATAGGGGACGTTTCGTGAGAAATGCCACGTCCACTGGGGCTGTCCGGGCTGGCCTCCCTCTGCTGGACGCTTCCCGGAGATCACCATCAGACGCTGCAACTCGGGGCCACCGTCGAACGAGCCGATGCCAAGCCAAGTACCCCCTGCGCACAGGGCGACGAGGGCGACGACACCGGCAACCCACTTTGCCCGGCGATGCTGCAACGTTGCCCGGATGAGAGCCCGCAGGTGCCGCCACCACTGTGCCCCGTAGTAGTTGTGCTGGACGCCGTGGAGTTGCAGGGCTGTCGGGCCGATGAAGGCATTGTCCGAGACTCTGTTAACCGGCCGCTCATGAACGGAATCTGCAAACTTCTCGACGGCTCGGGCGGTTGGGCCCGGCGTGCCAGGTTGATCTGACTCAAGCATGACCAGGAAGCGTGTTTCCCAGACGATGTCCTCGCGGGAACGAATGGAACTACTGTCCGCGGGCCTGGCAGCGAGTACGTCGGCCGCCATCAGGTCCAGCTGCTTGATCAATTGATCGAACCGGCTCTGGCTTCCTGCAGACAGCAATTCCGCTGCCGTATCTCGAGCCGTCAGCCACTGGTCAGTGCCCACCGCCGTGACGAGGGCCGCGCCAGCTCTACGTGCCACATCAGCTGCCTCGGTCACGGCCCTCCCCAGCTGGATCATCGTTCCTGTCTCAGGCTAGTCAGATGACGACCCGAATGGCACGAAAGTCGGAGAGCAGAGCACTTGCTGTGAGCCGCCATAGGAGGCGGGAACGGCGAACGCCTCAAGGCAGGTGCGGCGCTCACCGCCCGCCGCGGTGGCAAGACGGCCGGTTGGCGAACCACACGCTGGAGCGGGATCGCAGCGAGGGCTGGCTGCATGTTGTCATGGCCAGCCAGGTCACGGTGATGCCGCCAGCGACTGGTAGCGGCAACGGCTGGCGCATTTCCGGGATGACGGTTGTCGTCGCGGTGTCACCGTATGACACCGACAGGGCCGCGTCGGTTCCGTCCCCAGCGGAAAGCCAGATGGGTTTCTCACCTTACTCGTGGTTGGCGCGACATCACGGGCGGCGTCCGCAAGCCTGTCATGGGTGACCACGCACTCGGCTGCCAGCGAGGACCGAAGCCGTAACCCCGTCCCAATGCATGACGTCCAGGTGCGGGAGTCCACGGGCGGCCTTGACCCCGCGCAGGCGCACAACGCCGTGCGTACCGGCGTCACGACTCGGGCGGGGGCCGCGGGCGTGCCGAGACCGTCCGCCGCCGTAACCGTCTCATACGCTCAAGGCGCTGCCAGTTGAGACCCGATGCACGGCCCGCGTACCTGAAGCAGATGAGGTCACGGCGACGCGCCTGGGGGTGGAGGGGGCTCGAAGGTCGCCCGGCACGGCAGGAGTAGCGGTGCGTTTTCCGACGCAGAGATGAGACATGACGCAGTCGCTGCTTCTTTCTCTTACGGGCATCATAGGAACCTTGATAGGTAGTGGGTTGACCGGCTTCCTTGCTCTCCGTTCGGATCGCACGAGACAACGGGCCCTAGAGCGGCATGAGGAACGGCAGACGCATAGGCAAGCGAGTTTGCAAGACCTGGACCTGCGCGTGGAGCATCACCGATGGAGAAGAGAGCACAGACGAACGGCTTATCAGGATTTCACCGCGCGGGTTCTGGCGGCCCGGGGTGCAGCCCTTGACTATCACAGGGCCGGTATGCAACCAAGAACCATGCGCGAGGACATGCCTACCCTGCGTATGGAGGGAAGGAAGGCGCACAGGGATGCCGTCGTGGCTTCGTACGGCGTGGGGCTGCAGGGGCCCAATGAGGTGTCCGAAATGGCGAACGCATGCATCTCTGCTCTGCGGGATCTCTTGAATTGTGCTGAGTCTCACGAAGAACGGTCGACTGCGGGGGAGTTGACGGCAGAGGCGGTTGGAGAAATGAACGGAGCGATCGACGCTCATTACGATGTCACGCAGGAAAGAATTCGGCTTTTCATCGAATCTGCACGCGCCACTCTAGAGCGACCCATGCCGACGACTTCACGCTCGTCTCCGTAGCCGTCGCAGCGGTCGGCCGACTCGTCCTGCATCAACGTCTCGTCGGAAGTCACAGAAGGCATGGGCCGGAACGTGCCTGGTGGGGTGTGGACGCCATCGAACCGGCACGTCAGTCAAGGAAGCTTCCGAGTGCCTTGACGCACGCGTGTGAAGACCTGCAAACGAGAACTCGGCATGGATAGCCTCGTTCTCAGGACGAATGCAGAGCTCAGCTAGGGGGACGACGAATGCTTCCAGAAGCCCTGACCGTACTCGCCGCAACCGGTGGAACCGCCGTCGTGCAAGCCGCCGGCACCGACGCTTGGACCACATTCCGTACCCGCCTCGCCGAGTGGTTCGGTCGTGGGGACGCCACACGCACGCAGGGAGAACTCGAACGTCTCGACAGCACCGCACGAGAACTTCAGGCCGCTGGCAGGGGCGTCCCGGAGATCGCCCGAGCACGAGCCGAGGGAACCTGGCAAGGTCGCATCGTGGCGGCGCTGCAGGCACTGCCTGAAGACCAGCGCTCCCAAGCGATGACTGCTCTGCAGCAACTGCTGGACGAGGCGCCGGCCACCTCCCCGGCCCGGAACGTCCTGTCAGGTAACGTCTTCCACGGCCCCACCGCGATGCAAGCCGGCGACCACGGACAACAGACCAACCACTTCGGCTCCAGCTGAACGTCGCTCTCCAACGAGTGCCGCTTGCAGCACCCGCCGCGGGGAGGCCCTGCCGCGTGTCCGCGAGGAGCTGACCCGCACCCGTCGCAGCGGCCGGTTCGGCAACGTGGAGAACGACGAGGAGTTGCAGCGGACGTGCCGCGCCCTCCTCGCACGCCTGTCCTGAAGCTGCGGGGAAGGGCCTGACCGCGGCGGGGCGCGCATTCACCCCATGTGGTGCGCGTGTTCCCCGCCGGAGGACGTCTTCGCGCCGTTCTTCCCGGACTTCGCCGCGTCCGCGGGGTGGTCCGGGTGGTGCGGTTCGTAGCCCGGGATCGTGCCGTCGGGTTTGGCGACGAGGAACAGACCGGCCATCCCCATGTCGGAGTGGCTCTGGACGTGGCAGTGGTACATCCACGCGCCGGCGCCGACGTGTTCGCCCGCGATGATCTGGAAGCCGAAGGAGTCCGCCGGTCCGGTGATCTTGTTGTCGATCACCCGGCTGGGGTCGTCGGGGCCGGTCAGCAGGCCCGTCCTGTTGTCGGCCCAGCGGTGACCGTGCATGTGGAACGTGTGGTAGTACTCGCCGTGCGTGATCATGACGATCTCGACGCGGTCGCCCACCGTCGCCTCGAAGTTCGGGGTGTCGGCGCCGGACCTGTTGTTGATCGTCATGTCGTTGAAGACGATCGTGAACTGCTTGTCCGGCAGGATGTCGCCCTTCCTGCGCACGACGACCGGCCCGTAGAGGCCCTTGCGGATGCCGCCCGTTCCGTGGTCGGTGCCCACGACGTGGTCGTGGTAGTGCCAGTAGCCCGCGCTGCCCGGGCGCCACGTGCCGTCCTTGCGCCGGCCCGGGGCGTGGGTGCGCCAGGTGTACGTCCGCGTGCCGCCCGGCTCGACGTGACTGCGGGTCATCCGGGTGCCGTCGCTGGCGATGTCGTAGTCCATGCCGTGGACGTGGAGGCTGGCGTCCACGTCCGAGGCGTTCTCGAACTCGACGTGCAGGGTGTCGCCCTCGACCAGCTCGATCAGCGGGCCGGGCACGGTGGCCTTGCCCTTCTCCAGGCCGTACCCCATCCGGCCGTCCGGCAAGGTCTCGGCGTAGAGCTTGAGGTGGCGCACCTGGCCGCCGGCCGGTGCGGTGGGCGGTGAGGGCTCCGCGGAGGAAGCCGAGGGGGCGGAGGCCACCGCCAGCGAGGCCGTCCCGGTGGCGGCGACCACGCCACCGGCCAGCAGCCGCCGGTTGAAACTCCTTCTGTCCAAAGCCATACCGGTCTCTCCAGTGCCGTGAGGAGACGGTCGGGGCGCGAGGGTCCCCGGGGACGGCCACACGGTAGACCAGGGATCTCCGTTTATCCACACCCAGGACAAAGTTGGTGAGATTCCGTCCATAGCTGTTGGCGGACCGTCAAAAGCCGTCTAGCTTCAGGCGCTGTTGCTGTGACCTACGAAGGTGGGTGAACGATGCAGAGCGCACCACATCACCGGTCGAGATCCCGGCGAGGCGCGGCCGCGGTCCTGGTGACCGGGACCCTGGCGGCATCCCTGCTGGGCGGTACCACCGCCTCGGCCAGACCGTATCCGGAGCCGGTGCCGACAACGTTATCCTTGCCGTCCCCGCCGGGCGGCAAGAACGTCAAGGTCCTGGTGTTCCACGCCTCGGCCACCGAGGAGTCCCCGACCGTCGACGCGGGCATCGAGGCGATCGAGGCGATCGGCCTGACCGGGCCCGCGGCCCAGCGCTACAAGACCGTCGCGACCGACGACGCCTCGGTCTTCACCAACGCCAAGCGACTGGGCACCTTCAACGCGGTCGTCTTCCTGACCGGGGGCGGCGACGTGCTCGACCCCGAGCAGGAAGCCGGCCTGGAGGCCTACATGGAGGCCGGCGGCGGCTTCCTCGGCATCCATGACGCGGCGCGCACCGAACCGTACTCCGACTGGTTCGCCGGCCTGATCGGCGCCCGGCCCGCGGCCACCAGCCCGGCCGCCGTCCAGCGCGCCGTCGTGGAGATCCCCGACCGGACCAATCCGGCCACGAAGGACCTGCCGCTGGAGTGGAAGCGGCCCGACAAGTGGCTGAACTGGGCGAGCAACCCGACCGGCACGGTGCACACCGTCGCCAAGGTCAGGGAGAGCAGCTACACGCCGGGAACCGGCGCCAACGGCGTCGACCACCCCGTCTCCTGGTGCCGTGACTACGACGGCGGCCGGTCCTTCTACACCGGGATGGGCGGTACGGCGGAGTCGTTCGCCGAGACCGACTTCCGCGACCACCTGCGCGGCGCCCTGCAGTGGACCACCCGGCTCTCACGCGCCGATTGCAAGGCGACGATCGACGCCAACTACAGCGCGGTGAAGGTCACCCAGCCCAACCAGCCCGGACAGCAGGACCAGATCGGCGAACCGCACGGCATGGTCGTCGCCCCCGACGGGCGGGTGCTGTACATCGGCCGCGGCGGCGGCGCCAACGGCGCGCCGGTCGTGACCGACTGGAACAGCCCCGACATGGGCAAGGGCCTCGGCCAGGTCCACGTCTACGACCCGGCGACGAAGAAGGTGACCCTCGCGGGCGCCCTGACCGTCTTCGGCAACAAGGGCGGCGGCGACGAGCTCACCAAGGTCGAGGAAGGGCTGCTCGGCATCGAGCTCGACCCCGCCTTCGAGACCAACGGCTGGGTGTACCTCCACTACACCCCGCACTCCGGCCTCGACCGCGACAAGCATGTCGCGGAGCGGCGCGTCTCCCGCTTCACGCTGGACCTCGCCACCGACAAGCTGGACCTCGCCTCCGAGAAGGTCCTGCTCAAGTGGCCCGTCCAGGTCCACAGCTGCTGCCACGCCGGCGGCGGGATGGCCTGGGACTCCAAGGGCAACCTGTACATCGCCACCGGCGACAACAACTCGTCCGGATTCAGCGACGGTTACTCCGGCAACAACCCCCAGCCCAACTTCAAGGGCCTGTCCTTCGCCGACGCCCGCCGCACCGCGGGCAACACCAACAACCTCAACGGCAAGATCCTGCGCATCCACCCGGAGCCGGACGGCACCTACACCCTGCCCGAGGGGAACCTCTTCACCGGCAAGGAGCAGGACGAGGGCGGCGGCAAGACCCGCGGCGAGATCTACGTCATGGGCGTGCGCAACCCGGCGCGGATCTCGGTCGACAAGAAGACCGACATCCTCTACGCGGGCTGGGTCGGCCCCGACGCGGGTGCCCCGAGCACGACCTGGGGACCGGCGAAGTACGACACGTTCGCCGCGATCACCAAGGCGGGCAACCACGGCTGGCCGTTCTGCATGGGCAACAAGCAGCCCTACCGGGACCGCAACCTGCCGGACCCGGGCAAGCCGCTGGGCTGGTACGACTGCGACGCCCCCAAGAACGAGTCGCCGAACAACGACGGACTGGTGAACCTCCCGCCCGTCACCGGCAACACCATCTGGTACTCCCCGCAGGGCGGCGCCCCCGACTTCCCCCGGGACGCCAATGGAGTCCCGAGCTACAAGAACGAGGAGGCCACCTACCTCCTGCCCTGGCTCAAGGGCGGCGGCCAGGCCACCATGGACGGCCCGGTCTACCGCTACGACGCCACGACCGCGGGCGCCGGCGCGTGGCCGCAGTACTGGGACGGCAAGTGGTTCGTCGGCGACTTCTACGACGCGGACAACCCGCGCCACGCGGTGCTGACCGACCCCAAGACCGTCGGCAAGGGCGGGCTGCCCGTCACCGCCGGGTCGCTGAAGAAGATCATCCCGGTCGGCCAGGGCGGCATCCGCAACCTCATGGACTGGAAGTTCGCCCCGGACGGCTCGCTCTACGTCCTCGACTACGGGCGCGGCTTCTTCACCTCCGACTCCCAGTCCGCGCTGTGGCGCGTGACGTACACGGGCGGCGCGGCGACCCCCGCCGCGCAGGACCTGGTCAGGAAGGCGGCACAGTGAGACAGCGACCTCTACGCCCGCTGGCGGCCCTGCTGGGCGCGTTGCTGATGGTGCTGGGGCTCACCTCCACCGTCGCGTACGGGCGCACCGACGACCGTGCGGCGGCCGGCGGGACCACGGCCGCCGCCCAGGTGCTCACCTGGACGGCCAGCTCGCGCACCGACCGGTACGCGAGCTTCCCGACCACGGCGGTGGCCGGGCCGACGACGCTCGTCTTCGAGAACAGCGCGGCGACCGGCAACGACATCGGCATGCCGCACACGCTCACCTTCGACGTGTCGGACCCCGAGTACAACCACGACGTCCCGGTCAACATCCTCGCCAACCCGGGCGACGACACCGGCGGCCGGCACACCGTCGACGTCACCCTCACGCCCGGGCGCTACCGCTTCTTCTGCAGCATCCCCGGCCACGGCCAGATGCAGGGCATCCTCACGGTGACCGAGCCCGGCGGCGAGGACACCACCGCGCCCACCACGGCGGCCGAGGTCACGGGCCAGAAGAACGCCGACGGCGCCTACGTCGGCTCCGCCACGGTCGCCGTCAGCGCGACCGACGACGGATCCGGTGTGAAGACGGTGGAGTACGCGGTCGGCCAGGACGGCCCCTGGCAGCCGTACACCACACCGCTGGTCGTCGACCAGGTCGGCGCCCACTCCGTCCGCTACCGCGCCACCGACCAGGCGGGCAACGTCGCGGCCGAGAAGTCCGTCGCCTTCGACGTGGTCGCGCCGCCGACCGACGACACCACCGCGCCGGAGACCTCGGCGACCGTGAGCGGCGAGAAGGACGCCGACGGCAACTACCTGACGATGGCCACGGTCACCGTCACCGCCTCGGACACCGGATCGGGCGTCAACACCATCGAGTACGCGGTGGGGACCACCGGCGCCTGGCAGACCTACACCGCGCCGGTGATGGTGCACCAGGTCGGCTCGCACACCGTCCGCTACCGCGCCGCCGACAAGGCGGGCAACGCGTCGGCCGAGAAGTCCGTCGCGTTCACCGTCGTGGCGCCGCCCACCCAGGACACCACCGCGCCGCAGACCTCGGCGACCGTGACCGGCACCAGGAACTCCAACGGCGCGTACATCACCAGCGCCAAGGTCACCGTCACCGCCACCGACGAGGGCTCCGGGGTGGACCGGATCGAGTACTCCCTCGACGGCGGCCCCTACCTCGTGTACTCCGCCCCCGTCATCGTCGACCGGATCGGCTCCCACACGCTCGCCTACCGCGCCACGGACAAGGCGGGCAACACCGCCACGGCGCGCGAGGTGACCTTCACCATCGCGCAGGGCGGCGGCGTCCCGGCGCCCAACTGCCCCGAGTACGACGAGCGGCTGACCGTCATCGTCGGCACGGTGGACTCGGGTGTGCCGAACCGGCTCACCCGCAGCCGCTGCACCATCAACGAGCTGATCGAGGACGAGAAGGACTGGTCCTCGCACGCCCTGTTCCTCAAGCACGTCGACGGCGTGCTCGACGGGCTGCTCGCCGACAACGTCATCGACCAGCGCGAGTTCAACAAGATCACCAAGGCCGCCAAGCAGTCGAAGATCGGCAAGCCCGGCCAGACGCAGGGCTACCGCGACCTGTTCGACGGCACCGAGGCCTCCCTGGCGAAGTGGGAGCAGGTCGGCGGCGGCCGCTTCACCCTCTCCGGCGACGGCGCCATCACCAGCAGCACCACCGTCCCCGGCATGGGCATGCTGTGGTTCCCGGAGCGCAAGTACGGCGACTTCTCGCTCAAGCTCCAGTTCCGCGACGACGCCCCGGGCACCGGCAACGCCAACGGCGGTGTCTTCATCCGCTTCCCGGACGTCCACGACCACCCCGAGGAGTCCCGCCCCGAGTGGGTCGCCATCAACTACGGGCACGAGATCCAGATCCTCGACCGCCCCGACGGCGACATGTACAAGACCGGCTCCGTCTACGGCTTCGACCGCGTGGGCCTCGGCGGCGCCGGCGTGACCCCGAAGGGCACCTGGAACGACTACGAGATCCGCGCCGAGGGCCAGCACTTCACGGTCCTGCGCAACGGCGTCGTCATCAACGAGTTCGACAACGTCGGCGGCCAGGTCTTCACCCCGCCGCGCGCCGGGGACCCGGGCACCGACGGCCGGCGCTACGCCACCGGCTACATCGGCCTCCAGGTCCACAGCACGACGGACGTGATCTCCTACCGCGACATCCGCATCAAGCAGTTGTGATCCGCCATCCCTGACCGCTTCCCGGGCCCTCCCCGCACCCGCGGGGAGGGCCCACCGCGTCGCCCGGGCAGCCGGTCCCGGGACCGGTCCTCATCTGGGCACGACACCGCCCCAAGCGGTAGAACCTTGGCATGCCGAGCTTCGAGGTCACTTCGATAGGTACGGTCCGGAACGACCGGACGGACGTCCAGCACACGGACAACTGGGGCGCCGTCCGCAGCACGATCACCGTCGACGAGCGCTTCGGCGAGGCGTGCCTGCAGGGTCTGGAGGGCTTCTCCCACGTGGAGGTCCTCTTCGTCTTCGACCGGTTCCCGGAGAGCGACGACCACCGCGAACCCCGCCCCTACCGCGGCCGCTCCGACCTGCCGCCCGTCGGTGTCTTCGCCGGCCGCGGCCCCCGCAGGCCGAACCGCATCGGGGTGACGTGCTGCGCCATCGAATCGGTCCACGGCCGCGAACTGACGGTGGTGGGCCTCGACGCGGTCTCGGGCACCCCGGTCATCGACCTGAAGCCGACGATGGTGGAGTTCCGCGCGGTGGACGTCAAGCAGCCGGAATGGGTCGGCGATCTGATGTCGGAGTACTTCCAGCCGTAGCCGGCGCGATGAGGTCGTGGGCGAGGGTGTCCAGGACCCAGGCGAGTTCATGGCGGCTGAGCGGACCGGCCGGCAGGGCCCGTACGCCGTGGGCGGCGCCGAGGAGGGCGCCGGTGACGGCGGCGACGCACGCGCTGTCAGGCGCCGCGGCGGCGAGGTGGAGGGCGTCGCCGATCTGGTGCCGGTGGGGGAAGGAAGCGGCGCAGTAGAGGGCGCCGCGCAGCGCTGAGGGAGCGGTCGCGTCCGGGGCGAGGGCGGCGAGCCGTCGCGGGTCGGCCGGGTCGTCCGTGGCCTGCCGGTACGCCGTGTGGAGGTCGCCGGGAACGCCGGTGTCGCCGAGGGCGTCCAGGCCGGCTCGCAGGGCGATGTGGAGTTGCGAATGCTCGGCGAACAGGGGTTCCTGGGCCTCCGCAGTGCCGGTCAGGCAGTGGTGGAGCAGCACGGTCGCGTGGGCCGCCGCGGAGTCGGCGGCGATCTCGCGTGCCCAGGCGGCCGCTTGGGCCGGGCCGTGCGTGGCGCCGGTGACGGCGACGGGGAGGACGGCGGGGAGGACGGTGGCGAGGACGGTGGCGAGGAAGTCCGGCTCCTCGCCGCGCGGTTCGGCCAGTGCGGGGACGCGAGCGAGCCAGCCGTCCGGCTGGTGGCCGCCTGCCTCCTGGAGGGCGGCCCGTCGGCCGTGGGCGCGCCGCACGGCTGACGGGAGATGACCGGTGCCGTGCCGGGCACCGGTCCGTGCGCGGATGATGCCTTCGACGGTGAAGCAGGCCAGTTGCGTGCCGGCGCCGGCCCTCAGCGGGCCGCGGTCCGGCAGTGTGCCCTGGGCGGAGCCCCGTGTGTCGCCCAGGGCCAGGCCGAGCAGCAGCCCGCGCACGCGGGACAGTGTGTACCGCGGCAGTGGCGGCCGTTCGCCCTCGTGCTCCGGCTCCTCCTCGGGGTCGGAGGTGTCGATGCCGTCGGCGGCGTCCTCCTCCGGGGAGGCGGCGCGCGCCGCCGGCACGGCCGCCGCGGGGGCTTTTGTGCCGTACGCGGCGGCCGGGGCGGGTGCCGCGGTCAG
Organism: Streptomyces sp. PA03-6a; assembly: GCF_033792765.1. Taxonomy (NCBI): domain Bacteria; kingdom Bacillati; phylum Actinomycetota; class Actinomycetes; order Kitasatosporales; family Streptomycetaceae; genus Streptomyces; species Streptomyces sp. PA03-6a. The sequence goes on from NZ_JARAVK010000042.1 coordinate 28,894, forward strand.
TGCCCGTAGGGCGTCGCGGAGTTCAGGGTGGGCCGGCACCGGGTACGACCCGCCCGGCGCTCCGCCGGCGAGATGGCTGTAGACGGCGGCGACGGCGGCGGTCCGGCTCTGCCCGGCCGACGAGTGGAGCAGGACCTTCTTGCCCGCGCGCCGCAGCCGCAGCACCTGCCGGGCGGCCTGGTCCAGCACGAAGGCGAGGTTGGCGTTGTCTCCCGGGCCGTCCCGCAGCCACACCTGTATGTGCTCGACGTCGGCGCCGGGCAGCACGGGCGCCGTTCCCGTACGGCACAGCGACACCACGGCGTCGACCGGGACCGGCTCGGCGCCCTGGGCCAGGGCCAGGTTGCCCAGCATCACACCGGGGTCGTGCGGGTGGGCGACGGCGAGGCCGGTGGGGGAGTGGGACGGCAGCGGCATGCGCGGTGCCGAGGGCCAGCCGTCATCGTCGTCGGCCCCGTCCCTGGCGGTGAGGACCGCGAGCCGTACCAGGTCGGGCCCGCTCAGGCCGGGCCAGCCGTGGACGGCCCGCTGCCAGTCCAGGGGGATGCCGGAGCAGCCCCAGCGCGCGCCGAGCAGAGCGCCGGCGATCGCCGCGACGGTGTCGGTGTCGTGACCGGCCCGTACCGCCGCCGCCAGCGCCTGCCGCAGGTGCCCCGCGGGGAAACGGCCCTTTCCGGGGTCGAGTTCGGGCACGGGGGTACGGGTGATCGCCGACCAGGCCGCCTGGAGCGCCCGGACGACCCAGCCGTTGTCGGCGAAGTGCCCGGGCGGCGCGGCCTCCGCCTCGTCCAGCCGCTTCGCCCATGTGTCCCGCCGTACGGGCGGGAGGAGGTCGAGCCCGGCCCGCACACCGTCGAAGGTGCCGTGCAGCACGGCGGTGCGGATGCCGGAGCACCACAGGACGCAGGCGTCGGCGCAGTCGGGGTCCGGGTGGGTGAGCGCGCTGACCGCGGTGGCGGCCTCGGCCATCGCGGCGGCGTCCCCGAGGTTCGCGAGCGCCACGACCCCGGTGCGCATCAGCGAGCCGTTCCCCGCGGTGAGCCGGTGCCCGGCGGCGTACCGGCGGGCGGCCTCCCGCAGCGCCTCCGCCGGGCTTCCGGGCAGCGCTTCGGAGGCGCCCAGCACGGAACGGGTCTGGGCGCCGACGTCGCTGGCCCCGCCGTCCACCCAGTGCCGGAAGCCGGCGGCGATCGCGTCCAGGGCCGCGGGGCTGCGCAGGTCCGCCCCGGTCGCCGCGACCTGGGCGACGCACACCTGCGTCTGGGTGTCGTCGGAGTACTCGCCGGGCCGGTACGGCCCCAGACCGCCGCCGATCATGCCCGGCTGCTGGTCCTCGCGCAGGGTCGCCTTGAACTCGTAGGGCACGCCCAGCGCGTCACCGACGGCGGCCCCGAGCAGCACCCCGGCCGCGCGGTCGATGCCCCGGGCGTCGAGGCGGGGGCCGGGTGTGCGGGTCATGGCGGGTCAGCCTGGCACGTCGGCCTGCCTGTTCTCAAGGCGCCGCCGTGGGGCGCGCAGGAGCGTCCGATCCGACGGGTCGTCAGCTAGCGTGGAAGGGTGATCAAGCAAGCCACCGGGGAACGCCGCGCGCGGAGCGCGTACGTCGCGGCGTCGGGCGTGTTCGCGGTCGGCATGGCGGGCACCACGCTGCCGACACCGCTGTACGGGCTCTACCGGGAGCAGATCGGCTTCTCCGAACTGGTCGTCACGGTGGTCTTCGCGGTCTACGCGATCGGAGTGATCGCCGCGCTGCTGGTCGCCGGGGACTTCTCCGACGTCCTCGGCCGGCGTCCGGTGCTGTTCGCCGCGCTGGGCCTGTCGCTGCTGAGCGCGGTGTGCTTCCTCTTCGAGAGCGGCCTGCCGCTGCTGTTCGCGGGGCGGCTGCTGTCGGGGTTCTCGGCCGGTCTGCTCAGCGGGGCCGCGACGGCCGCGGTGCTCGAACTGGCGCCCCCGGACCGGCGCGCACGCGCGGGCCTCGCGGCCACCGCCGCCAACATGGGCGGCCTCGGCTGCGGGCCGCTGCTGTCGGGGGTCCTGGCGCAGTACGCGCCGTGGCCCCTCCGGCTGCCCTTCCTGGTGCACATCGTCCTGCTGCTGGCGGCCTACGCCGTCGCGCGCGCCCTGCCCGAGACGGTGGCGGTGCGCAGCCCGCGTCCCCCGCTGCGTCCTCAGGGCATGGTCGTCCCGCCGCCGACGCGGGCGGCGTTCGTCCCCGCCGGGCTGGCGGCGTTCGCCGGCTTCTCCATGCTCGGCCTGTTCACGGCGGTGGCGCCGAGCTTCCTCGCCATGACGCTGGGGGAGCACAACCTGGCCGTAGACGGCCTCGTCGTCTTCTCCGTGTTCTGCGCGTCCACCGCCGGGCAGATGCTGATGGGCCGTCTGGGCGTCCGGCGCGCACTGCCGGCCGGATGCCTGGCGCTCACGGCGGGCATGGCCGTGGTCGCGGCCTCGCTGGTGGTGGAGTCCCTGCCGGTACTGGTGGTGGGTGCCCTGGTCGGCGGCCTCGGGCAGGGGATGTCGTTCCGCGCGGGCCTGACCGGCGTGAGCGCGGTGGCCCCCGACGAGCACCGCGGCGCGACGATCTCGGCCTTCTTCGTCGCCGCCTACGTCGGCATCTCCGTACCGGTGGTCGGGGTCGGCGCCCTGAGCCTGGCGCTCGGACTGCGGGACGCGGGCGTGGTCTTCGCGCTGTACGTGATCCTGGTGTCCGCCGCCGTCGGCGTCTTCCTGCTGCGCCGGCCGCTGCGTACGCGGTGACGTGACGGAGGCCGCGCAGCGCATGCGGGGCACCGGAACCCCACCCCGCACCCGCACCTGACACCGCGCTTCGACCCGAGCGCCGCTCCAGGAATCAGCGCCTCAACCGACATGCGCCGCTGCGCTGTTCGAGGCTGTCAAGATCTGTTCGAAATCTCAGGGATGTGATCGTATTCGCCCAGGAAAACGCAAGGAGGAACAGTGCTGTTCACCACGGCCCGAAGAACGGGCTTGGCGGCTCTGGGCACCGCCACCGCCGTACTCGTCACTCTCCTGAGCCCCGCGTCGGCGGGGGCGGCCGCGTCCGCCGCACCGCCGGAAGGGCCGCCGGCCCCCGCCGGGGGTCGGGTGAAGACCGTGACCCTCATCACCGGGGACAAGGTCGTCGTCACCCCGGGGACCGGCGGCGCGCGGGACTCGCTGAGCGTCGAGCGCCGTCCCGGGGCCGCCGGTTCGGTGCGCATCGTCACCGAGGCGGGCGACACCTACGTCTACCCGGACGACGCCCTCGCGTACGTGGCGGCGGACCGCCTCGACAAGCGCCTCTTCAACGTCACCGGGCTGATCGCGCAGGGCTACGACGACGCGCACGCCCCGCGGCTGCCCCTGATCGTCACCGGCGGGAACCACGCCGCCCTCCGCCGCGGCGGCTCCGCCCTGCCCGGTGCGGAGACCCGCCGCGATCTGCCCTCCGTCGGCGGCGCCGCCCTCGCGGCCGACCGGTCGGAAGCGGCCGATGCCTGGGCCGTGCTCACCGCGGGCGGCGCCGGCTCCTCCGGGCAGGAGGCGACCGGGTCCCGCCGTGCCGCCGCGGTCCCGTCGTTCACCGGCGGCATCGACAAGATCTGGCTGGACGGCAGGACGAAGGCGACGCTCGCCGACACCACGGCCCAGATCGGCGCGCCGCAGGTCTGGGAGTCGGGGGACACCGGCTCCGGCGTCAAGGTCGCGGTGCTGGACACCGGCGCCGACACCGGGCACCCGGACCTGAAGGACCGGATCGTCGGCACCCGCAGCTTCGTTCCCGACCAGGACGTGCCGGACGGCAGCGGCCACGGGACCCACGTCGCCTCCACCGTCACCGGCACCGGTGCGGCGTCGGACGGCAAGGAGAAGGGCGTGGCCCCCGGCGCCGACCTGGTGGTCGGCAAGGTGCTCGGCAACCGCGGCGAGGGACAGGAGTCCTGGGTCATCGGCGGCATGGAGTGGGCCGCGCGCACGGAGCACGCCAGGGTCGTCAACATGAGCCTGGGCAGCGCCGAGCCGAGCGACGGAACGGACCTGATGAGCCGGAGCCTCAACGCGCTGAGCGCCGAGACGGGCACGCTGTTCGTCGTCGCCGCCGGCAACAGCGGCCGGGGGTCCACGCCGTACACCATCGGTTCCCCGGCCGCCGCCGACGCCGCGCTGACCGTGGGCGCGGTCGGCCCCTCCGACGACCTCGCGTTCTTCTCCAGCGTCGGACCGCGGGTCGGCGACGAGGGCGTCAAGCCCGACCTGACGGCCCCGGGTGTGGACGTCCTGGCCGCCCGGTCGCAGTACGCGAGTGGGGGAGAGGGCCCCTACACCACGATGAGCGGGACCTCGATGGCCTCCCCGCACGTCGCGGGCGCCGCGGTCCTACTGGCGCAGCGGCATCCCGACTGGCCGGGCAGCCGGTTGAAGGACGCCCTGATGAGCACCAGCAAGGCGACGCCGTACCTGACCGCCTACCAGGGCGGTTCGGGGCGTGTCGACGTCGCGGCCGCGGTCCGCGCCCGGGTCACGGCGACCGGTTCGGTCTTCCGCTTCCTCCGGTGGCCCAACGGCGGCACCGGCCCCGTCACGCAGGGGATCACGTACCACAACTCCGGGGACGAGCCGCTGACGTTGCGCCTCGCGGTGGAGGCGGGTGCCCCGGACGACGGCGTGTTCTCCCTCTCCGCCGACCAGGTCACCGTGCCGGCCCACGGCAGCACCGTGGTGGAGGTCGGCGCCGACCCGTCCGGCCTCGCACGGGGCGACCACACCGCCCAGGTCGTCGCCCGCGACGCCACCGGCGCGGCGGTCGCCCACACGGTCGCCGGCATCGGCCTCGAGCCGGAGCGGTACGACCTCGGCATCACCATGAAGGACCGCTCGGGCGAGCCGATGAGCGGCTGGATCCACCTCAAGGGCGCCCTCAGCAGGTCCACCACCGCGTACGAGATCCCCGCGAGCGGGGAGCTGACCCTGCGTCTGCCCGCCGACACCTACACGGTGGTGTCGTACGCGGACGTCGTGGGCACCCACGGCCCGAGTTCCCGCGGCATCGCCCTGCTGAGCGCCCCCGAGGTGGACCTGACCGCGGACCGGCAGGTCGTCCTCGACGCCTCCACGGCGCACCAGGTGCGGGCCGTCACACCGAAGCCCACCACGCTCGTGAACACCCGGCTGGACTTCTTCCGCTCCTTCACCTCCACCGAACCCGGCCCCGCTGACTACGGCGCGGTCAGGGAGAACGTGATCGTCGGCCCGGGTTACGACAGCGTCTGGGCCCAGCCGACCGGCGCCAAGGTACGGCACGGCAGCTTCGTGTTCGCCACCCGCCTGCGGGCCCAGCAGACGCCGCTCGACCTGTCCTACGGCGGCGGCAGGATCGACGACGCGCTCGCCCAGGAGGGAAGCGCGGCCCTGCCGGACGGCACGTCGACACCGGACGCGGTGTTCGCCGGCGCCGGTTCGCCCGAGGAGTTCGCCAGGGCGCGAGCCCGCGGCAGGGTCGCCGTGGTCCGCCACAGCGCCGAGGTCGCGCCCTCGGAGCAGGCGTCGGCCGCGAAGGCGGCGGGCGCCAGAGCGCTGCTCGTGGTCAACGACGGAGTGGGGCGGCTGGCCGCCTGGTACGGGTCGCCGGACTACACCGCCGACTCGGACGTGCCCGTGGTGTCGGTGACCAAGGACGAGGGCGAGGCACTGATCGCGAGGATCGCCTCGGCGCGCGAGCACCGGGTCGGACTCCGGGTGGCGGCCCACCCGTCCCCCTCGTACCTGTACGACCTGGTCAAGTACCACGCGGGCGCCGTGCCCTCGGACGTGGCCTACCGGGCCGACCCGGACCGCCTGGCGCGCGTCGACGTCGACTTCGCCCAGCCGCGGGGCAAGCAGGCCCTGGAGCGCAGGACGGACTACCCGGCGTACGAGTGGGCCGCGGGGTACTCCTTCGGACTCGAGCCCATGGCACCCGGACGGCGTACCGACTGGGTGACCGCGGGCGAGGAGGCCACGTGGCAGCAGACCGCGTCGGTCAGCGGCTGGGTGGGCGCGACGAACAGTCCCACGTCCTACCGGCGGGGCAGCGTCCAGCAGGAACGGTGGCTCGGCCCGGTCCTGCGGCCTCGCATGTCCGACGGCGACTCCCAGGTGCGGGACGACACCTCCCTCTCGCTGGTCGTCCCGGGCTGGAGCGACTCGGGCGCCCCGCACACGGGCTCCGCGGGAACCGAGACGATGACCGCACGCACCTCACTGCTCCAGGGCGGCACCACGCTGCTGACCACCGACAGCGCCTACGTCAACGCCTTCGACCTGCCGGCCGAGTCGCTGCCGTACCGCCTGGTCGTCGACACCGCGGGTGATCCGGCGCTGAGCCCGTACTCGTCGAAGACCCACACGCAGTGGGACTTCGTCTCGGGCAAGGCGCAGTCCGGGACCGTGCCGCTGGTCCAACTCGACTACGGCACGGAACTCGACGCCGCGGGCAGGGCGCGCCGCACGCAGGAGGTCACCGTCACCCCCTCGGTGCTCGGCACGTCCGCGAAGGACGCGGTGTCCTCGGTCCGGCTCGAGGTCTCCTACGACGACGGAGCGTCCTGGCACCGCCAGGACCTGAAGGTCCGTCAGGGGTCCTGGCGGGCCACCCTGCACGCCCCCTCCTCGGCCGCGTTCGTGTCGCTGCGCACCAGCGCCACGGCACGCGCCGGGGGATCGGTCGCGCAGACCGTCATCCGGGCCTTCGGCCTGAAGTGACGCCCGGGGGCCGGTGCCGCGCACACACCGCGGCACCGGCCCCGCGGGCCCCGGCGTCCGGCCGGGCGCTTTCGTCCCGCCGCGGTGCCATACTCCGGTGCATGCGGGGGGACTTCGCCAAGACAGTGCCCAAAGTGCCGTGTCTCATTGCCGTCTGCTGCCCGCTCCTGACGCTGGGCGTCGCCTGGTTCCTCTACGGCCAGGTCCGGGGCGCCGACCGGATCGACGCCTCGCCCGTGCGGGTGGACGGCGTGATCGAAGAGGTGACGTTCGGCAGGGGCACGAGTGCGCGTGTCGGGTACGAGGTCGCCGGGCGGCCCCTTGCCGACCGTGACCTGCCCGTGTCGCAGATGCCGGGCCGCGTCGCCGTGGGTGCCCACCCGTGCCTGGAGGCGGCAGCGGACGACCCCCGGTCGGTACGCCTGTGCGGCCGGCGCTACCCGGCAGGTGACGACATGCCGCCGACCGCCGTCCTCGGCATCGGCGCCGGCGCCGCCGGCACACTCTGCGCCGCCGCCTTCGCGGTGTCCGGGTACCGCGACCGTTGCCCGCAGGCCCCCGGACGACCGGCCTCGGCCGGACCGCCCGCCGCGGAAGCGGGTGTCCGATGACGCACCCGGGAAGGAGCGGGGAACTCCGCCTGCCCGCCGCGTGGGGGGCAGGCACGGCCGTCGCGGCGCTGCTCGTCATCGGCCTCGGCCTCGCCGGGAGCTACCACGGCGGCATCATCGGCGCGCTGCTGCTGGCCGTCCTCGCCGGCACGGCGGGAGTCCTCCCCGCCTACGGCCTCGCCCGTGTGTGGCGGACCCGCGACCACCGCACCCCCGGCTGGCTCGTCCACCTGACCGCCGCCCTCGCGTGGTCGGCCACCCTGTCGCTCCTCACGAGCGCCGTGCTCCTGGGGCTGCCCCACGGTTGGGGAACGGCGCTGTCCTGGAGCGACATACGCCTGCGCACCACGTGGATCGGCGCCGTCGTAACCCCCTCCGCCCTCGGCGCGTACGCCGTGACCCTCCCCGTGGTGCCCAGCCGGACCGGCGACCCCCGCAGGGGCGGCCGTCACCGCTGAGGTGTCCTACGAGGGGACATGACCTTTGACGGGCGATATCTGGATGTTTATTATCCAGATATGCGAACGGGTAAGGGCGTCGAGTGGGCGGTGCACACACTGCTCAACCTCGCGTGGCTCGGGGACGGCGAGCCGGTCCCGACCGCGCAGCTGGCCGCCGGTCACGATCTGTCGGCGTCCTACCTGAACAAGCAACTCCAGCAGCTCGTCAAGGCGGGGCTGCTGGAATCCGTGCCGGGTGCGCGGGGCGGCTTCCGGCTGGCCCGCCCACTGGAGGCGGTGTCGATGCTGGACGTGGTCCTCGCCGTCGAGGGGGACGACCCCCTGTTCCGCTGCGCCGAGATCCGCCGCTGCGGCACGATCGGCGAACGGGTGCCGGCGGGCGGCTTCCGCCGCCCCTGCGCGGTGAACAGCGCCATGGGGCGGGCCGAGCTGGCCTGGCGGAAGGCGCTGGCCGAGCAGAGTCTCGCCGAGGTGCGGGCGGAGGCCGAAGCGCACGCTCCCGCGGTGGGGTCGTACGTACGCGGAGGGCTCGGGCGCGACTGAGCCCGCTTCCGGTGCTGGGCGCCCCTTTGCTCCCGCGGAGCTTCATTCAGGATGAAAAACATCTCGATTTTGCCGGATGTGGGGGCGAAGGAGGTCACGCCAGCATGAGTCTCACGCGTATACCCAGGTCGCCCGAGGTGCTCGAGGCCGAGTGGGAGACGCACCGGCCCGCCGTCTTCGGGGTGGCGTACCGCCTGCTGGGAAGCGTGGCCGACGCGGAGGACATCGCCCAGGACGTGTGGCTGCGGGCGGCCGGAGCGGACCTGCGCGACATCGGCGACCTCCGGGCCTGGCTGGTCACGGTCGCCGCCCGACGGTCGTACGACGTCCTGAAGTCCGCGCGCGCCCGCCGGGAGACCTATGTGGGGCCGTGGCTGCCCGCGCCGTTGCTGACGGGGCCTGACGCGTCGGAGCCGGTGCTCGTCGACGACTCCGTCGGGTCGGCGATGCTGCTCGTCATGGAGGAACTGAGCCCGCCGGAGCGTGTGGCCTTCATCCTCCACGACGTCTTCGGCCTCGAGTTCAGCCGGATCGCCGACGTGCTGGACGCCTCCGCACCGGCCGCCCGCCAGCTCGCCTCGCGGGCCCGGCGCAAGGTGGCCAAGGCGAGGCACTCGACGCCGCAGGCGACCCGGGCGGAGCGGGAACGGCTGCTCGCAGCGTTCCGCGCCGCGTACGAGGCCGGGGACATGGCCGGGCTGGTGCGGCTCCTCCACCCCGAGGCCGTGTACGTCACGGACGGCGGCGGCGAGGTCTTCACGGCGCGCAAGCTGGTCCACGGCGGCACGCGCATCGCCAAGCTGATGGTGGGGGTGTGGCTCCGGTGGCGTCCGGACCGCGTCGACCTCGTCGAGGTCGGCGGCGAACCCGCGCTCCTGCACCGCCGCGCAGGCCGCGTCTTCTCCGTCGACACGGTGGAGATCGAGGACGGCCTGATCACCGCCTACCGCAGGGTCCTCAACCCGGCGAAGATCGCACACGTCTGACCCGTGCCACCGGACGGCACCCCGCCGCGCGTGACGGCGGACCTTCGACGAGGCTTACCCGGCAGACCACACCCAGAGGGGACATCCATGACCGAGCAGCAGCGCGTGAACATCGGAAAGCAGCACCCGGACAGCTACCAGGCGCTCCTCGCCCTGTCCACGGTGGTGGAGGAGAGCGCCGCCGCGGCAGGCCTCGACCCGCTCCTGGTCGAACTGCTGAAGATCCGCACGTCCCAGATCAACGGCTGTGCGTTCTGCCTGCGGATGCACACGCGCGACGCCCTGAAGAAGGGCGAGAACCCGGACCGGATCGCCGTGCTGCCCGCGTGGGAGGAAGCCGGCTACTTCTCCGGGACCGACCGCGCCGCCCTGCGCCTGACGGAGGCGATCACCCGCGTGCCGGAGGGGCACGTGAGCGACGCGGACTACGAGGCGGCCGCGGCCGTGCTCACCGCCGACCAGGTCTCGGCGGTCGCCTGGCTGGCGACGGTGATGAACGCGTTCAACCGCGTCGCGATCACCAGCCGCTACCGGGTCGCCGGCTGAGCCGCCGCCCGGCGTCCCGGGCGGGGCCGACCGGTCCGGACGTACGGTTGAGCCATGAGCGCTACACCGGACGACGGTGCTGCTCAGGCGTACGCGAGCACCGCTGCCGACGCCGCCGGGCCGACGTGCCGGGCGGAACTGGACCGGCTGCTGGAGCTCGCCGCGCGGGACACCGGCGCCCACGCGGGCGCGCTGTTCCTGCTGAGCCCCGAAGGACCGTCGCTGCGGCTCGAAGTGACCACGGGGATGCCGGCGGAGTACCTCGCACCCTGGTTCGGGGTGGCCCTGTCCGCCCACGTCCCGGTGTCCGACGCGGCGCGCGACAGACGCCTGGTGTGGCTCAGCAAGCCCCAGGAACTCGCCCGTCGTTACCCCCGCACGGCGATCGCCCTGCCGTACCACTTCGCGGTGGCCGCGGCACCGGTCCTCGACGGCTCCGAGACCTGGGGGGCGCTCCTGCTGTTCTGGCCCTGCTGCGACGCCGCCGAGCTCGCCGGACCCAGCCACGAGCGGGTCGCCGCCGCCTGCCGGCGCCTGGGGCGGTTCCTGCGGGACGCCGCGGACGCCGGGCACCCGGTCACCCCCGCGGCGTCCCCGCGGACCCTGGCCCAGCCGCCCGCCCAGGAGTGGGAGCCGTCCGAGGCACAGGCCGCGGCACACTTCGCCGAACGCCTGCCGGGAGGCAGCTGCACCCTCGACCTCGAGGGCAGATTCACCTACCTGAGCGCCACCGCGGCCCGTCTGCTGGGCGGGACCGTCCCCGGTCTCCTCGGCAGACGCCCCTGGCAGGCCCTGTCCTGGTCTACCGACCCCGCCTTCGAGGACCGCTTCCGGGCGGCCGTGGTCAGCCGGCAGCAGGAATCCTTCACGGCGACGGTCCCGCCGGACCGGCGGCTCGCCTTCGATCTCTACCCCGACGCCTCCGGGGTGAGCGTCCGCATCGTGCCCTACGGTCCCGACCGCGTCCGGAACGCGGTGCGCCCCGGCACGGCGGCACCCCGCGGCGCGCCGATCGCCCTGGGCGAGCTCTACCAGGTGCTGCACCTGGCCGCCGCCCTCTCCGAGGCCGTCGGCGTGGGCGACGTGGTCGACCTCGTCGCGGACGAGATGCTGCCGACCTTCCGCGCCCGGACCCTGGCCCTGGCCCTGTTCTCGCCCGTGGACGGCGCCCTGCGGTTCGTCGGCTGCCGGGGCTACAACCCCTGTCCCGCGGAGATGTTCACCGGAGCGGCGCTCACCTCCCCGGCCGCGCTCGGGACCCTCGCCGAGGGCGTGCCGGCCTTCTTCGCCACCTTCGAGGAGATGCTCGGCGCCTATCCGCGCGCCCCCCGCCGGGAGGGCCTGGACGCCTGGGCCTACCTGCCGCTGATCGCCTCCGGCCGGCCCGTGGGCCTGTGCGTCCTCGCCTTCGACCGGCCCCACCGATTCTCCGGCAACCAGCGGACCGTGCTGACCGCACTCGCGGGGCTGATCGCCCAGGCGCTGGAGCGTGCCCGCCTCTACGACACCGTCAAGGAGCTCGCGGAGACCCTGCAGGCGGCCATGCTCCCCGACTCGCTGCCGGACCTCCCCGGACTCGACGTCGCCGCCCGCTACCTGCCGAGCGTCCGGGGCATGGACATCGGCGGCGACTTCTACGACCTGGTCCGGGTCGACGACACCACCGCGGCCGCGGTCATCGGCGACGTCCAGGGCCACCACGTCAGGGCAGCGGCCCTCATGGGCCGGATCCGGCCCGCCATCCGCTCCCAGGCCTTCGCCGGGGCCGCACCGGCGCAGGCCCTGCGCCAGGCCAACCGCCAGTTGCTGGACCTGAACCCGGGCCGCTTCGTCAGCTGCCTCTACGCCCGGCTCGACCTCGCGCGACGCCGGGCCCTCCTGGCCACCGCCGGCCATCCGCCGCCGGTGCTGCGCCACCCGGACGGGCACACGGAGGTCCTCACCGTTCCGCCGGGGGTGCTGCTCGGCATCGACCCCGAGGCGGACTACCCCACCACCGAGATCCCCCTGGAGCCCGGCACCGTCCTCGCCCTGTACACCGACGGACTCGTCGAGACCCCCGGGGTCGACCTCGACGACGCCATGGCCGGGCTCGCCGCCCGCCTCGCCCGTACCGCCCCCCAGCCCATGGACCGGCTCGCCACGGACCTGATCGACCACGCGCGCCGGACCGGCCCCCGCACCGACGACATCGCGCTACTGCTCATCAGGTCCGTCGCCGCCGCGTAACACGCGCTCCAGACACGCCGGGTGACGGATCGTCAGCGGATGGGGCGCCGTCCGGGTGCCGGCCCGCCGACCGTCCCTGGCCCGCGAGGCGGCCCCCGCCGGTGTGACAGCTGCGCCGGGCGCGACGTGCTGAGCGCGTCGTCCGGCTGAGCAGTAGCGTGGAAGGGGTCCTTGAGCTGCCGATGTCCACGGCGCGCTTGTCCATCGTGAGGTCAGTGACCATGCCGAACAACGAAACCAGCGGGTCCGGACAGGGCCGCTCCGGGGCTGCCGCGGACCAGGTCCCCTGGGAATCGTGCATCACCACGCTGCTGGAACAGGAACCGCCCTTCGTCCCCGAACACCCCCAGGCGATGACCCTGCTCGTGCAGTACCCGCCCGGCTATCCGGGGATCCCCCCGCACCGGCACACCGGTCCCGCGTTCGGGTACGTCATCGAAGGCGAGATGCTCTTCGAGCTGGAGGGCGAGCCGGAGCGCCTCGTGCGGGCAGGCGAGTCGTTCTGGGAGCCCGGCGGCGACGTCATCCACTACCAGGACGGCAACAACCAGGACGACCAACCGCTCCGTTTCGTCGTGGTGATGCTCTGCGAGAAGGGCAAGCCCATGCTCACGTTCGTCGACGACCGGGAACTGGCCGGTCGCCGGGACCGCCGCGCACCGCGACCGTCCTGATCCCGGTCGCCGGTGAGCATCCGGGTCAGGGGCGGCAGCCGCGGCCCGGAATGGGCCATGAACTCCTCGGAGTCCGCCCAGCCGCTCTCCTCGGGCCGGCCTGTCACACCCGTACGGGCCACGTCGTCTCCCTGACGAGACCCGGGAAGACACCCGCCTCGCGGACCACTCCCCCACGCCCTCGAACTTCGACGAGGTTGCTGCGTGCGGCCGCGTTGTGTGGTCTTGTACGAGAGGGAGGATGCCGTATGGACGTGGCCAGCGACGCGGTGCCGATCGCGGTGCTGCTCGACGAGCGCCGGCATCTGCTGGATGTCGCCCACCGCATGTCGGGCAGCCGCAGCGATGCGGAGAGCGTGATCGACGAGACCTATCGCCGGTGGTACGCGCTGTCCGACGCGGAGCGCGCGGCCATCACGTCGCCCCGTGCCTGGCTGTCGACGACCGCGGGCGGCATCTGCCTGGGCGACCCGGGCACGCCCGACGGGCACCGCGGCCCCGGGCGCGACGGCCCGGAGGCGAGGTCGAGGTACGACGAACTCACCGCCATCGCGCGTCGGCGGCTCCAGGCACAGCGCTCCGGTCCGTCGGGCCCGCTGGAGCACGACGCGGCCGTCCGCGCCGTCGGGGAAGCCTGCACGGCGGGCGACGCCGGGCTGCTGGCGTCCGCGCTGTCACCCGACGCCATGGCCGTCTTCGACGGCGGCGGCAAGGTCCGGACACTGGTCCGATCCGTGCACGGCAGCGAGCAGGTCACCCGCAGCCTGCTGACGCTGCTGGGCCCCCACCCGCGCACCACCCTGACCGCCCAGTCCGTGAACAGCCGTACCGGACTCGTGGTGCGCTGCGACCACACCGTGGCCGCGGTCATCAGCCTCGACGTCACCGACCGCCGCGTGGCGCAGGTCTGGGCCGTGCTCAACCCGGAGAAGCTGCGCCGCTGGAACCAGCACCCGGAGCGAACTCCGGGCGCCTGATCCGTCACGTCGGTGCGGGCCGTGTCGTCTCCCTGGCGGGAACGTGATCGCGACGATGCGCCACCGCCCCCGGGCGCCCTCCCGCAGTGCGGCGCCACCGACACGTGCAGACAGAATGGAATTCAAGCGTGACGACGATGCTCGACCGCTATTTCGAGATCGTGGACTCCGCCGACGGCGGCCACTCCCACCTGGACGACCTCAGGGACGTCTTCGCCGAGGACGTGCTGCTGATGCACAGCGGGGACATGGTCCAGGGCCGCGAGCCCGCCGTCGACCTCCACCGGACGCTGGCTGCCGAGTGGAAGGAGTCCACGCACCAGTGGACGGCTTCCGTGGCGGCGGACGGCTCCATCACGGGCACGTGGAGCCGGGCCGGACTGGACGTCCGGGGCAACGGTCGCTCCGGCAGCGGACCGGTCTCCGTCTCCCTGGGCCCGGACGGGCGGATCTCCCGGCTCCACCTGACGCTGACCGCCGGGTCGGACCGCGCCCGGGTGCTCATAGCCAAGCACCTGGAGGTCTGGATGACTCCGGACCCGGCCCGGCGTGCCGAGGTGATGGAGGGCATCTACACCGAGGACATCACGATCATGGAGCCCGACCAGGTCATCGTGGGCCGGGAGGCCATCAACGCGTACATCACCGCCGTGCAGCGTCAGGCGCCGCCGCTGAGCGGCCTCATCACGGGTCACTCCCAGAACCGGGAATTCATCCACTGGGCCTGGGACTTCGGCTTCCCTGGCGGCAAGTCGGCACTGGGATCGGAGATCCTCCAGCTCGACGGGGACCTGATCGAGAAGGTCGTCATCTTCAGCGCCGACATGGACGTCGTCACCGAGGGCCTGCGGTAGCGGCGCTCCGGCACCGGTCCGTGGAAGGCTCCGCGCACGCAGGGTGCAGGCGTGCGCGGAGCCGGCGGCCCGTCCGACCCGCCCGCACGGCGAGGGTCGCCGACCCTCCCGGGGGACACGGCCTGCCCCGTGGGTCCGCGCACCGTGACCGGCGCCGTGGATGCCGTAGTGCCCCTTGGGGCGTATGGTCCGTTTATGGGACCAGAGCGGTGCTGGGGCCGCGGGGCTCTGCGGCACGGACGGACGGCTCGGCGGACCCGGTACCGCCGGTGGCCTGCCCGCGTGTCCCGGCACGACGGCGACGGGGGCGAACGCGGTGACCCGGCATGACGTGAAACCGTTGACAGGCGGCATGCGGCGCTTCGCCGGCCTGTTCGAGGGTCTCGTCCGGGACACCGACACCGCGGTGGGCATGCTCTACGTGCTCGCGCCGGGGGAGCGGACGCTGGAGCTGGTGGCGTTGTCCGGCACGTCCCGGCGGATCGCCGCCCCGTGGGCACGGATCGCCCTGGACGACGCGGCGCCGGTGGCGCAGGCCGTGCGGGAGCGGTCGCTGGTGTGGGTGGGGAACTCCACGGAGCTGGCGGAACGCTTTCCCCGGGTCGCGCTGGTGGCGCCCTACGAGATCATGCTGGCGGCGGCGCCGATCATGGACGGCGACGTGATGTGGGGCGGCGTGTGCTTGCTGTGGCCGATCTGGCACGCGCCGGTCCTGAGCCCCGGGGAACGGGACACGATCGGCATCTTCTGCGGCAGGTCGGGGCGGCTGCTGAGGCACTACTCGGACCGGGGCCACCCCGTCCTGGCCGGCGCGGACGCGCTGATCCTGCGCGCGGTACGGCGTCGGGAGCCCAGCCGGGCCGAGGCGCTTGCGGCCTACGACTTCGCCGAACGGCTGCCGACCGGGTGCTGTTCGCTGGACCTGGAGGGCCGGGTCAGATTCCTCAACGCCGCGGCGACCGACCTGCTGGGCGTCGGTGCGGCGGACCTGAAGGGCTCACGCCCGTGGGAACGGCTGTTCTGGCTGGACGGCCCGGCGTTCGAGGACGCGTACCGTGCCGCCGTCATCACCAAGCAGACCACCTGGTTCACCGCCCTGCGTCCACCGGACCTGTGGCTGTCCTTCCGGCTCCACCCGGGACCCACCGGGATAAGCGTCAGCATCGCCGGCTCACCGCGGGAGCAGATGGACGCGGCGGAGGAGCCCGTGGTCCCTGCCGGCGTCTGCGGCCCGGTCGGCGCGTCGGCCATGTACCAGTTGATGTACCTGGCCGCGAGGCTCACCGAGGCGGTGGGCGTGCAGGACGTGGTCGACCAGGTCGCCGACCAGCTCATCCCGGCGTTCGAGGCCCAGGGCCTGGTCGTGCTCCTCGCCGAGGGCGGGCGCCTGCGCCTGGCCGGCTACCGCGGCTACACCGACGAGTTCATGGCCCGCATCGACGGAACGCCCCTGACCTCCGGCATCGTCACCGCCCAGGCCCTCAACCGCGCCACCCCGCTGTTCTTCTCCAGCTTCGCCGAACTGCACCGCGCCCACCCGGAGGCCCTGCGCTTCCGGCACAGGGACGCCTGGGCCTTCCTGCCGTTGATCACCTCGGGCCGCCCCGTCGGGCTGCTCGTCCTGTCCTACGACCGGCCCCGGCCCTTCCCGCAGTCCGAGCGCACCGTCCTCGTCGCACTGGCCGGGCTCATCGCACAGGCCATGGACCGCGCCCACCTCTACGACACCAAGCACCAACTCGCCCGCACCCTGCAGGCCGGCCTGCTGCCCAAGGAACTGCCCCGGGTGCCCGGTCTCGACGTCGCCGCCCGCTACCTGCCGGCCGGCCACGGGAGCGACATCGGCGGTGACTTCTACGACCTCATCCACTGCGGACCCCACTGCGCGGCCGTCACCATCGGCGACGTCCAGGGCCACAACCTGCAGGCCGCCGCCCTGATGGGGCAGGTCCGCATCGCCGTCCACGCCTACGCCACCGCCCACTCCTCACCCGGCGACCTGCTGGCCCGGACCAACCGCCTGTTGGCCGACCTGGACCCGGGTCTGTTCACCAGCTGCCTGTTCGTCCACATCGACCTGCAGCGGCAGGTCGCCCGGCTGGCCACCGCCGGTCACCCCCCGCCCCTGATCCGCCATCCCGACGGCCGCGCGGGGATCCTCGGACTCACGCCGGGCCTCCTGCTGGGTATCGCACCGGACGGCGAGTACCCCACCACGGAGATCCCCCTGCCCCCGGGCACGATGCTGGCGATGTACACCGACGGCCTCGTCGAATCCCCCGGCGCCGACGCCGAATTGGCCGCGGCCGACCTGGTGCGGCATCTGGTGGCGGCGGCCGACCAGGGCGTGGACGCCGTTGCGGACAGTCTCCTCGAACACGCCCTGCGGACCGCCCCCGGTACGGACGACACGGCACTGCTGATCGCGGCCCCCTCACCGGCGAACGGAGGATAGGCCCATGACCCCTTGGCGAAGCGAGAGGAAACGCGGCACGGGGAGGGCGGGGCGATGACGGCCGCCGGCTCCCGCGAGTACGACGCGGTCGTCGTCGGGGGCGGCCACAACGGCCTGGTGGCGGCCCTGTACCTGGCGCGGGCGGGGTGGTCGGTGGCCGTGCTGGAGCGCAACGCCGCCGTGGGCGGTGCGATCGCCGGTGGCGAGGTGACGCTGCCCGGGTTCGTGCACGACCTGTACTCCACCAACCAGAACCTCTTCCTCGGCTCCCGGGCGTACGCCGACTTGGGCACCGAACTGGCGCGCCACGGGCTGCGGTTCCGCACCACGGACCGCCCCTACGCCAACGTCTTCCCCGAGGGCCGCAGCCTCCGGGTGTACGGCGACTACGCGCGCACGATGGAGCAGCTCGCGGCCCACGACGCCGGGGACGCCGACGGCTTCGCCGGCCTGTACCGCGAGTACCAGCGGTTCGCGCCGTACCTGTTCGCGCTCTACGGATCCGCGCTGCCGTCGCGGTCGGCGGCACGCCAGGTGCTGAGCCTGCTGCGCCACCACGGCGTGCGGGGCGCGGGCGACCTCGCGCACACGCTGCTCATGAGCACCCGGGAGCTGGGTGAGGTCTGGTTCGCCACGCGCGAGGCGCGGGCGATGGCGGCCTGCTGGGGCATGCACCTGGACTTCGCCCCCGACGTGTCCGGAGGAGCGATGTTCCCCCTCCTGGAACTCTTCGCGGACATGGAGAACGGCATGTCGGTCGTCGAGGGCGGCGCGCAGCGGCTGCCGCAGGCGCTCGCGGCCGTCCTCGCCGACCACGGCGGCGAGGTCCGCACCGGTGTGGAGGTCGAGCGCGTGCTGTGCCGTGACGGACGGGCCGTCGGCGTGCGTACGGCGGACGGCGGCACGATCACCGCGCGGCGCGCGGTGATCGCCAACACCGCTCCGGCCGCGCTGTACCGGCACCTGCTGGAACCGGAGGAGGTGCCGGAGCAGGTGCGCCGTACAGCGGACCGCTTCCTGTACGGCCCGGGCACGCTGATGCTGCACCTCGCGCTCGACGGCCCGCTGCCGTGGGCGGCGGGGGAGGAGCTGGCCGGTTTCGGGTACGTCCATGTGGCGCCGTACGTCGACGACCTGGCGCGCACCTACACCGAGTCCCAGGCGGGGCGGCTGCCCGCGGACCCCCTGCTGATCGTCGGGCAGACCTCTTCCGTGGACCCGACACGCGCCCCCGCGGGCCGCCACGTCGTGTGGATCCAGGTCCGGACGATGCCCACCCGCATCCGTGGTGACGCGGCGGGCACGATCCGGCAGACCCACTGGCCGGATGTCGCCGAGGCGATGACGGACCGGGTACTGGCCAAGCTGGAGCGCTATGCGCCCGGCAGCCGGGCGCGGATCGCCCACGTCACCGCGTACACCCCGCAGGACCTGGAAGCGGCCGATCCCAACCTGGTGGGCGGGGACAGCACCGGGGGCAGCCACCACCTGGCGCAGAACTTCCTGTTCCGGCCGATGCCCGGGCACGGCGGCTACCGCACGGCGGTCCCCGGCCTGTACCTGACCGGTGCCGCGACCTGGCCGGGCGCGGGGACCAACGCCACGTCGGGCCTGCTCGCCGCCCGCCGGGTGCTGAAGGACGCCCGGCGGCGGGTCGGACACCGCCGTGCCCGGACTGACTCAGCGGTGCCGGCGCCGTAGCGGCCGGCAGCCGCATTCCTCGGCCTGCGGTGTGCTCAGGGCGCTGTGGAGGCCGTGCACAGCGGCGTCCAGGCGGGCCGGCGCCGGAAGGCGGGGCAGTTCGAGGG
>NZ_JARAVK010000430.1:0-4619 GCF_033792765.1 Streptomyces sp. PA03-6a
GGGCGGCGGGGATACCCCCAACGCCAACCACAACGGCGCCGCACACGAGACGCGCCGCACCAGGGGGTGACGGTAGGGCACCCCGTGAGCTAGTTTCTAAGCGCTTGCTTAGTGCTACGCACACGCGGAGGGACGCATTCGCATGACGGTCACACCGGAGGAGCTGCGCGAGCGGGTGCGCGCGCTGCTGGCCTCGCACGATCCGGCGGCGACGGACCGCCTAAACTTTCTGCGGGCCAGGTTCGACGCCGGCCTGGCGTGGGTGCACTACCCGCAGGGCCTCGGCGGGCTGGGTGCGCCGCGCACCCTGCAGGGGGTCGTGGACGCCGAACTGACGGCCGCCGGGGCGCCGGACAACGAACCGCGCCGGATCGGCATCGGCCTCGGGATGGCGGCCCCCACCGTCCTCCGGTACGGCACCGAGGAGCAGAAGGCGCGCTTCCTGCGCCCGCTGTGGACCGGGGAGGAGGTCTGGTGCCAGCTGTTCAGCGAGCCCGGCGCCGGCTCGGACCTGGCGGGCCTGCGCACCCGCGCGGTGCGGGACGGCGACGACTGGGTCGTCACCGGCCAGAAGGTGTGGACGTCCAACGCCCACAACGCGCGCTGGGCGATCCTGATCGCCCGCACCGACCCGGACGTCCCCAAGCACCAGGGCATCACGTACTTCGTGTGCGACATGACGGACCCGGGCGTCGAGGTGCGGCCGTTGCGGCAGATCACGGGTGAGGCCGAGTTCAACGAGGTCTTCCTCACGGACGTGCGGATCCCCGACGCCCACCGTCTCGGCGAGGTCGGCGACGGCTGGCGCGTGGCGCAGACGACGCTGATGAACGAGCGGGTCGCCATCGGCGGCACCGCGCTCCCCCGCGAGGGCGGGATGATCGGCACCGTCACCGCGACGTGGCGGGAGCGGCCCGAGCTGCGCACGCCGGACCTGCACGACCGGCTGCTGCGGCTGTGGGTGGACGCCGAGGTCACCCGCCTCACGGGCGAACGGCTGCGCCAGCAGCTCGCGGTGGGCGCCCCGGGCCCCGAGGGCTCGGGCATGAAGCTGGCGTTCGCCTCGCTCAACCAGCGCATCAGCGGTCTGGAGGTGGAACTGCTGGGCGAGGACGGGCTGCGGTACGGCGAGTGGACGATGAGCCGCCCGGAGATTGTCGACTTCTACGGCCGCGACGCCGGTTACCGCTATCTGCGGGCCAAGGGCAACTCGATCGAGGGCGGTACGTCCGAGATCCTCCGCAACATCATCTCCGAGCGCGTCCTCGGCCTGCCCTCCGAGCCCCGTACGGACAAGGACGTCCCCTGGAAGGACCTGCCGCGATGAGCTCCGACCTGCTCTACTCCGACGTCGAGAACGACCTGCGCGCCGCGGTGCGCGGTCTGCTCACCGACCGGTGCGCACCGGCGGACGTCCTGGCGCGCTGTGAGGGCGACGAGCCGTACGACGCCGCGCTGTGGCGGACCCTGGCCCGGGAAGTGGGGGTCGCGGGGCTGCTGGTGCCGGAGAAGCTCGGCGGCCAGGGCGCCTCCGCGCGGGAGGCCGCGGTCGTGCTGGAGGAGCTGGGGGCCTTCGTGGCGCCCGTGCCCTTCCTGGGCAGCGCCGTGCTGGCCACGACGGCGCTGCTGGCGGCCGGCACCGCGGAGGCCGACGCCGTCGTGACGCGCCTCGCGGAGGGCGAGCAGACGGCCGCCCTGGCCGTGCCGCTGCCCACGGCGCCGGGCGCGGACGTCTCCCAGGGGGTACGGGCCGATGCGGACGGCGTCCTGGCCGGGCGCGTGACCAGCGTCGCCGACGCGACCGCCGCGGACGTGCTGATCGTGCCCGCGTTCGGTCCGGACGGTCCCGGGCTCTACGAGGTGCGCACCGACGCGCCCGGGGTCGCCCTGTCCGTACCGGTGCCGCTCGACCTGACCCGGCCGATCGCGGACGTCTCCTTCGACGGGGCGGCGGCCCGCCGGCTCGCCGGGCCCGGGACCGCTGCGGCGGCCGTGGAACGGGCCCTGCTGACGGGGGCGGGGCTGCTGGCCTCGGAGCAACTGGGCCTGGCCCAGTGGTGCCTGGACGAGACGGTGGCGTACCTGAAGGAGCGTCATCAGTTCGGCCGGGTCGTGGGCTCCTTCCAGTCCCTCAAGCACCGGCTCGCGGACCTGTGGCTCGAGGTCGTCCAGTCCCGCGCCGCCGCGCGCAACGCCGCCGACGCGCTCGCGGCCGACAGCGCGGACGCTCCGGTCGCGGTCGCCGTGGCGCAGGCGTTCTGCGCACCGGTCGCCGTGCGGGCCGCCGAGGAGTGCGTCCAACTGCACGGAGGAATCGGCATGACCTGGGAGCACCCGGCCCACCTGCGGCTGAAGCGCGCCAAGGCCGACGAGATCGCCCTCGGCACGCCCGGCCGCCACCGGACGGCCCTCGCCGCCCTGGTGGACCTGCCGGCCGCGGCGGGCTGAGTCAGTCCCGGGGGCGGCCGGTCGCCACCGCGTAGAACGCGACCGCGGCGGCCGCCCCCACGTTCAGGGAGTCCACCCCGTGCGCCATGGGGATGCGCACCCACTCGTCGGCGGCGACCAGGGCGCGGGTCGACAGGCCGTCGCCCTCGGCGCCGAGCATCAGCGCCGCGCGTTCCAGCCGGTGCGGGGCGGCCTCGTCGATGTCGGTGGCCTTCTCGTCGGGGGTCAGCGCGAGCAGCTTGAAACCCGCCTCCCGGACCGCCTCCAGGTCCCGGGGCCAGCTCTCCAGCCGGGCGTACGGGACGGAGAAGACGGCGCCCATCGAGACCTTGACCGACCTGCGGTACAGCGGGTCGGCGCAGTCCGGGGAGAGCAGGACGGCGTCCATGCCGAGGGCGGCGGCGCTGCGGAAGATGGCGCCGATGTTGGTGTGGTCGTTGACCGACTCCATGACGACGATCCGCCGCGCGTCGCCCAGCAGGGCCGCCGCGTCGGGCAGTTGCCTGCGCTGCATCGAGGCGAGGGCGCCGCGGTGCACGTGGTAGCCGGTCACCTGCTCGGCGAGTTCGGGGCTGACCGCGTAGACCGGCGCCGGGACCTCGTCGATGACGTCCCGCATGACGTCGACCCACTTGGCCGACAGCAGCATGGAGCGCATGCGGTAACCGGCCTGCCGGGCGCGCCGGATGACCTTCTCGCCCTCCGCGATGAACAGCCCCTCGGCGGGCTCGCGGCGTCGGCGCAGCTCCACGTCGGTCAGCGACGTGTAGTCGTGCAGACGCGGGTCGTCGGGGTCGTCGATGGTGATGAGCTCAGCCACAGGGTGATACTGCCTTGTCCGAAGTGCGGTGCCAACGGCACCGACGTCACTGGTTACCGCCGGTTACGCGATCGCCCACGGCGACGACCTCGCCGACGACGATCACCGCGGGCGGCCGGATGCCCTCCTGCGCCACCCGCTCCCCCACCGTCGCGAGCGTCGCGTCGACCCGGCGCTGGGCCGCCGTCGTGCCCTCCTGGATCACCGCGACGGGGGTGTCCGCGCCCCGGCCGTGCTCCACGAGCGCCGCCGCGATCGAGCCGATCCGCTCCACGGCCATCAGCAGCACCAGCGTTCCGCGCAGCCGGGCGAGCGCCGCCCAGTCCACGAGCGAGCGTGGGTCCTCCGGGGCCACATGGCCGCTGACCACGGTGAACTCGTGCGCCACCCCCCGGTGCGTGACCGGGATGCCGGCGGCGGCCGGGACGCTGATGGAACTGGAGATCCCCGGCACGACGGTGCACGGGATGCCCGCCTCCGCGAGCGCCTCCGCCTCCTCCATCCCGCGCCCGAACACGTACGGGTCCCCGCCCTTGAGCCGCACGACCGCCTTGCCGGCCTTCGCGTGCTCGATCAGCGCCGCGTTGATCGCCTCCTGGGCCATCGCCCGGCCGTACGGGATCTTCGCGGCGTCGATCACCTCGACGTGCGGCGGCAGTTCGTCGAGCAGATCGCGCGGGCCGAGCCGGTCGGCGATGACGACGTCCGCCTCCGCGAGCAGCCGGCGGCCGCGCACCGTGATCAGGTCCGGGTCACCCGGACCACCGCCGACCAGCGCCACGCCCGGGGTCCTCCCCCGGTGCTGCGGCGCGGCGAGCGACCCGTCGCGCAGACCCTCAACGATCGCGTCCCGCACGGCTGCCGAACGCCGCGGGTCCCGTCCGGTGAGGACGGCGACGGTCACGCCCTCCGTACGGCCGGTCGCCGGCGTCCACGCGGTCGCCGCCTCGGCGTCGTCGCTGCGGACGCACCACACGCGGCGCTCCTCCGCCTCCGCGGAGGCTGCGGCGTTCGCCTCGGGGTCGGTGGTGGCGATGAGCGCGTACCAGGCGTCGGCCAGGTCGCCCGGCCGGTAACGACGGCGCTCCCAGCGGATCTCGCCCGCGGCGGCCATCGCGTCCACGGACGGCGTCGCGGACGGGGAGACCAGGACGACGTCGGCGCCGGCCGCCACCAGCGGCGGCAGCCTGCGCTGGGCGACCTGGCCACCGCCGAGGACGACCACGCGGCGGCCCGTGAGGCGCAGTCCGACGGGGTAGGCGGGTGCGTCGTTGCGGTCCTCGGCGGCAGTCATGGCGGTGCGGCTCCTCGGGTGTGCCTTGCGGCGCGGCGGGGGGTGGGGTTGCGGGGG
>NZ_JARAVK010000431.1:0-4596 GCF_033792765.1 Streptomyces sp. PA03-6a
GATCAAAATGATCCTCGCCATGCAGCACAACACCCTCCCACCGACGCTCCACGCGGAAACGCCCAGCACCAAAATCGACTGGAGCTCGGGCACCCTCCGCCTCATTACCACCCCCACGCCCTGGCCCCAGACCGACCACCCCCGACGCGCCGGCATCTCCTCCTTCGGCGTCTCCGGCACCAACACCCACCTCATCCTCGAACACCCCCCAACACCCAGCACAGACAGCACCACCGCGCCGGCCGAGGACACCTCACCCCTCTGCACCCCTCTCGTCATCTCCGGCCGCACCCCCACAGCCCTCGCAGCTCAGGCCCACGCCACCGCCAACACCCTCAAGGCTCATCCAGACACCCCCATCCACCACACCGCGGCAGCACTGGCTCACACCCGCACCACCTGGGAACACCGCGCCGTCATCCTCACCCCCGACACCACCACCGCCATCCACGCACTCCACAACATCGACCCGACGACTCCCACCACCACAACCATCACCGGCAACACCGGTGACGGAAGTCTCGACAAACTTGTATTTGTCTTTCCTGGCCAAGGTGCTCAGTGGGCTGGCATGGGCAGCGAACTATGGGACACAGAACCGGTGTTCGCATCCATGATGTCCGAGTGCGAACAGGCCCTTCGGCCCTACGTTGACTGGTCGCTTTCCAACGTCGTGCGAGGAGACACGTCTGCACCGTGGTGGAATCGGGTGGACGTAATCCAACCAGTTTCCTTCGCGGTGATGGTGTCGTTGGCGGCCCTGTGGCAATCCTGTGGCATTACTCCGAAAGCTGTCGTCGGCCACTCCCAGGGCGAGATCGCGGCCGCTTGTGTATCAGGAGCTCTTTCCCTCTCCGAGGCAGCCAGGATCGTCGCCCTGCGCAGTCAGGTCATCGCAGCCAGGTTGGCCGGACAGGGGGGAATGCTGTCCATCGCGTCCTCGGTGGGCAGTATTCAATCCGACATCGAGCAGCACGAAGCCTGGTCGGGGCGGGTAGAAATTGCTGCCACCAATGGGCCCCGGTCGACTGTGGTGGCTGGAGACCCGACACTTCTCACCGAAATGGAAGAACACTACCGACTGCTCGACACGTCGGTCCGCATGATCCCGGTTGATTACGCGTCACACACCAAACAGGTGGAATCAATCCGCGATGACATCCTCAATGCCCTTGCCGAAATAGAGACGAACACCCCCACGATCCCGTGGTACTCCACCCTTGAGGGTACATGGATTTCAAAGCCCTGCGATGCTCATTATTGGTACCGCAACCTGCGTCATCAGGTGAGGTTTGCCGAAGCTGTTCGATCATTGATCAGCGAAGGGTTTAACGCATTCATTGAGTCCAGTTCGCGGCCGGTTCTGAGCGGAAGTATCGCCGAAACCTTCGACGACATGGGGAAGGACCAAGGGTTCGTCGGAGGAACGCTCCGAAGGGGCAAGGGAGACCGCGCCACTTTCCTGCGCTCACTCGCTGAGGTGTTTGTGCGGGGCGGGGATGTGGAGTGGGGTGCGGTAGTGCCGGCGGGTGGGGGTGCGGTGGTGCCGACGACGCAGTTCCAGCGGGAGCGGTACTGGTTGTTGCCCGGTGGTGGTCTGAATGGTGTCTCGGGTGTGGGGTTGGAGGGGGTTGATCACTGGTTGTTGGGGGCGGTGGTGGAGTCTCCGGGGTCGGGTGGTGTGGCGCTGACCGGTCGGGTGGGTGTGGAGATTCAGCCGTGGTTGGTGGATCACGCGGTTTCCGGAGTGGTGGTGGTTCCGGGGGCGGCGTTGGTGGAGTTGGCCTTGAAGGGTGCCGAGCTGGTGGGTGCGGCGGGGGTGGAGGAGCTGGTGATCCAGGCTCCGATGGTGTTGCCGCCCTCAGGTGTGCTGCTGGTGCAGGTGGTGGTGGGGCCCGTTGAATCCGGCGGGTTGCGTCCGGTGGAGGTCTTTGCTCGGCCCGATGTGCCGGGTTCGGAGTGGGTCCCTCATGCCGTTGGTTTTCTGCGCATTGAGCTGGCGGCTGTGGTGAGGGAGTTGGGGGGTGGCGTGTGGCCTCCGGTCGGTGCCCGGCCTGTGGGTCTGGACGGCTTTTATGAGGGGTTGGCGTCGCGCGGTTACGAGTACGGTCCGTTGTTCCGGGCGGTGCGGGGTGTTTGGCGTGATGGGCAAGAGGTGTTTGCGGAACTGGAACTGGATGAGACGTTGGAGCCGACTGGGTTTGTGATTCATCCGGTCCTTCTGGATGCAGCGCTGCATACGGTCGGGCTGGCGGGCGCCGATGTTGATGAAGGGTTGGTGCGCCTGCCGTTTGCCTGGCAGGGGGTCTTCGCGGGTCGGACGGGGGCAGGCCGGGTACGGGTGCGGGTCTCTGCCATTGGTGAAGGTGTGCGGCTGGTGATGGCTGATCCAGCTGGCCAGCCCGTTCTGACATTGGAGTCGTTGACGACCCGACCTGTATCGGTCACCGATCTACAGACCTTGTCAGCTGCTGTCGGACAGACCACGGGAGGTGCCCAGTGCTACACCGTCGAGTGGACGCCAGCTGACCTTACGGGTGTTGTGGATCAGAGTGGTTGGACAGGTGAAGTAGGGGTAATCGGGGACGCCGAGGGGCTGGCGAACATCCTTGACGGTGATGGTGATCTGCCGCCGTGGGTTGTGTTGCGGATTCCTGGCGTGGGGCCTGGTGGTTTGGCGGCCGGTGGTGATCGGGCGTGTGAGGTTGTTGGCCTGGTGTTGGGGGTGGCTCAGGCGTTCTTGACTGATCCGTTGTGGGAGGGGTCTCGGCTGGTTGTCACTACGGGTGGGGCTGTGGCGGTCAGCGGGGCCGAGCGTGGCTCGCTGGATTCGGCTGCTGCGGGTGTCTGGGGTCTGGTCCGTAGTGCCCAGTCTGAGCATCCCGAGCGCATCCTTCTCCTCGACCTTGACGACGCTGGCGATGTCGATGCTGGTTTGTGTGAGTCGTTGGCCGGGCTGGGTGAGTGGCAAGCTGCGGTTCGTGCGGGGCAGGTGTGGGTTCCGCGAATGGCCACCCCTGCCGATGTGGCCTTCTCACTTGCCGGGGGCATTACCGCTGCGGGCTGGGATCCGCGGGGGACCGTGCTGATCACGGGCGGAACCGGTGTGCTGGGTGCACTGGTTGCCGAGCACGTGGTCGCCACAGGCAGGACGCACAATCTGATGCTGGTTTCCCGTCAGGGAAGCAAGGCTCCAGGCGCGGCTGAGCTTGTTGCTCGGCTCCGGGACTTGGGCGCCCAGGTGGAGATCGTTGCGTGCGACCTGACGGACCGTGACCAGACTGCTGTGGTCCTCGCCGGGATCTCCGAGGAGGCGCCTTTGACTGCGGTCGTGCATACCGCGGGTGTCCTGGACGATGCGGTGATTACCGCGCTTGACCCTGACCGTCTCGAGACGGTTTTCGCACCCAAGGTTGATGCGCTTATCCACCTTGACCACCTCACGCGTGGGACCGGTCTGGCAGGCTTCGTCACCTTCACCTCGGTCGCGGGTGTCACTGGCAGTGCCGGCCAGGGCAACTATGCCGCCGCGAACGCCGCCGCGGACGCCATTATCCTGCGCCGGCATCATGCCGGGCTGCCGGCGACGGCCCTCGCCTGGGGGCTGTGGGCTCCCGCCAGTGGCATGACCGCGAAGCTGACCAGCACCGACCATGCCCGCATTGCACGTTCCGGCATCCAGCCTCTGACCACTGAAGACGGCCTGCGCTTGTTCGATCAGGCCCTTGCCACCATCCATCCCCACCTCGTGCTCGCTGCCTTCGACCGCTTCGCGCTGCGCAACCAGGCCGGGGACGGACATCTCCCACCCCTGCTGCGCAGCCTCGCTGGCGCACGGCAGCGTCCCCGGATGAAGACCCCCACCGCGGGCCCAGGCTCCATAACTTCCCTCACCAATCAGCTGGCCGGCCTCGATCCCCAGCAGCAGCAGGCCCATCTGACCGATCTCGTCCGCCATCATGCCGCTGCCGTCCTCGACATCAACGACCCCAACAGCCTGACCGCCACCCGCGCATTCCGCGACACCGGCTTCGACTCCCTTACAGCCGTCGAACTCCGCAACCGCCTCACCACCGCCACCGGCATCAAACTCCCCGCCACCATCACCTTCGACTACCCCACCCCCCACGATCTCGCGCAATTCCTCCACACGGAGCTTACGGCCGCCCACGCGGAAGTACCTTCTGACATTACCGGCCATCAGGAACGCATCA
The DNA here is from genome assembly GCF_033792765.1 of Streptomyces sp. PA03-6a. Classification (NCBI taxonomy): domain Bacteria; kingdom Bacillati; phylum Actinomycetota; class Actinomycetes; order Kitasatosporales; family Streptomycetaceae; genus Streptomyces; species Streptomyces sp. PA03-6a. Next base: position 4,215 of record NZ_JARAVK010000431.1, read on the forward strand.
TCCGCGAGGCATTCACCCGCATCCCGCTCGCACGTCTTCGGACGGCGAACATCCTGGACACCCTGCTCCGACTTGCGGATGAGGACATCCCTGCCCTGGAAACCCAGCGCACGGAAAACCAGTCGGCCGACATCCATACCATGAGCGAAGACGAACTCATCAATGCCGCACTCAACGACCTCACATAACCGACAACCGCAACAACAAACATTTCTGATTCCAAGGATGTTCAGTCTCTGAAAAACGTACAGACCAATCTCCTTAAGCGTAAGGCTGAATGGGCTCAGTGGTGAGTGAGACAAACGGCAAGTTGGTGGAAGCGCTCCGGGCGGCCGTCATCAAGAACGACCGTCTGAAGCGCGAGAACGACGAACTGAACGCG
>NZ_JARAVK010000432.1:0-4592 GCF_033792765.1 Streptomyces sp. PA03-6a
TTTTTTTTTTCTAACGATAGACTGGCATTCGAAGTGTAACCGGGTCGCGTGGGCCGGGCGATGTGTATTAGAGACCGGGGCTGGGCCCTGGTCCGCGAGGGCGGCCACTGGTCCGATCCCCGGCACCGCGCCCAGGCCGTGGTGATCGGCCTCTACCTGCTGTGGACCCTCCTCGAACTGCGCGTCACCTTCCGTGCCGCCCCGCAGGCCGGCGGCGGCGACGACCGCGGCACCATGCAGTGGTACGGGGCGGCCCGCGGCGCGGTGGTGGCCGCCGCCCTCTTCGTGGCGCCCTGGTGGCAGGACTGGGGGCCCGGCCAGTGGTTCGGGGCGGCCGTGTTCGTCTGCGGTGCCGCGCTGCGCCTGGCCGCGATCCGCCGGCTCGGGCGCTTCTACTCGCACAGGGTGCGCACCCTCGGCGACCACGAGGTCGTGACCGACGGCCCGTACCGGGTGGTGCGGCACCCCGCCTACAGCGGCATGGTGCTGGCGCACGCCGGCTTCGTCGGGGTCCTGGCCAACCCGCTGAGCGTGACCGCGTTCCTCGCGCTGCTGCTGCCCGCCGTCGTGCTGCGCATCCGCGCCGAGGAGCGGGCCTTGGCCGGCCTGCGCGGGTACGCCGCGTACGCCCGGCACCGCAAGCGGCTGATCCCGGCGGTGTGGTGACCGTGACCGTGACCGACGACAGGGGCCGGCGCGCCCGCCGGCGTCCCAACGCCCTCGTCCCGCTGCTGGACGGGAAACGGATGACCCCCGACGACTGCGGGCACAAGTTCGCGCGGCTCGCCCGGATGCGCGGGGCCGGACTGACCGTGCCCGCCTTCTTCGTCCTGCCCGCGGACTGGCACCGTGCCCTCACCCGGCCGCTGCGCCCGCGCATCGACGCCCTGCTGCGGTCGGCGGACTTCGCCGACCCCGCCTCCGTCCGGGCCGCGGCCGCCGGGATCCGCGAGCTGTACGCCGGCGCGCCCCTGCCGCCGGAGGCCGAACGGCGGCTGCTCGCCGCCTTCGACGAGGTGATCGGCCCCGGCGAGCCGGCCGCCGTACGGGCCTGCACCGTGGGCGTCCACGGGGAGGACTCCGCCGAGGACCCCTTCGCGGGGCTCAGCGACAGCTTCCTGCAGGTGCGCCGCGCCGCGCTCGTCGACCGGGTCCGGGCGTGCTGGGCCTCCGGGCACAACGCGGAGGCCCTGCTCTACCGGCACGCCCGCGGCCTGCCGGTGGACCCCGGCGGCCCGGAAGGCGTCGCGGTCGCCGTCGGCGTCCAGCGGATGGTGCCGGCGGAACGCTCCTTCGTGATGTTCACCTGCGATCCGGGGACGGGCGCCGCCGACACCCTGATCGCCGCGGGCCTCGGCCTGGGCGAAGGCGTGGTGCAGGAGAAGGTCGGCGTCGACCACTACTTCCTGCGCGGCCCGGAACAGCGGCTGGAGCGCGTCGTCGCCGGCAAGCCCGAACGCCTCGTCCCCGACCCGCGGCGCCCCGACGCCGGGCCCGTGCCGCAGCCCGTGCCGCCGGAACTGCGTGACGTCCCCGTCCTCGACGACCCGCTCGTACGGGAACTGGCGGCCCTCGGCCGCACCGTGCAGGAGCTCTTCGGCGGGCGGCCGCAGGACGTCGAGGGCGCCGTCACCGCCGACGGACGGGTGCACCTCGTCCAGTCCCGCCCGGTCGTGGTCGACCTGCGGCTTCGCCGGCTGTGGAGCAGCGCCAACGTCACCGAGAGCTTCCCCGGACCCACCACCGCGCTGACCTACTCCTTCGCGCAGCGGTTCTACCGCGCGATCTTCCACGACCTGTACCGCAGGCTGGGCGTGCCGGCCAGGACCCTCCACGACGACGAGCCGTACCTCGAGCGCATGATCGGCCTGCACCGCAACCGGATCCACTACGACCTGGAGTCCTGGTACCGGCTGCACGGCCGGCTCGCCGTCTTCCCGTGGTTCCGCGCCTCGTGGGAGTCGATGATGGGCCTGGCCGAGGGCAGCGGCCCCGTCGCGGCGCCCGCCCCCTCCCCCGTGCGGCTGGTCCGTCCGGTGGCCCGGGTCGTCCGGCTGGTCGCCGGTCACCACCGGTCCATGACGGCCTTCGAGAAGTGGTGGGAGGCGCTGATCGCCGATCGCCGGGGCGCCGACTGGTCGGCCGTCGACCCGCTGGCCCGCATCCAGGACCACCGCGAGGTGTGGCGGCAGGCCGGCAACCACTGGGGCGTCACCCTCCTCAACGACTCCGTGCTCGGCACCACCGCCGGCATCACCGGCCGGCTGCTCGCGCGCTGGGCGCCGCACGAGGGCCCCGGCCTCCTCAGCGACCTGCTCTGCGGCGACGAGTCCAACCGCAGCAGCGAGGCGGTGATGTCGCTGCTGCGGCTGGCCGGAGCCGTACGCCGGGAACCGCGGCTGTCCGCCGCCCTGCGCTCCGGCGCGGAAGGCCCGGAGCCGGGCCCGGAGCTCTGGCGGGCCGTACGGGACGGCGCGTACGGGCAGGAAACGCGGGCGGCCGCGCTGGAGCACCTCGACCGCTACGGCGACCGCGGCCTGCACGAACTGAAGATGGAACGGCCCAACCTCCGCAGCACCCCCTGGACGCTGCTGCGGATGGCCGGGGAGCACGCCGCCGGCGGCCTCGACGGGCCCGCCCTGCGCGCGGCCGAACTGCGGGTGCGCGCCGCGGCCGAGGAACGGCTGGCCGCCGCGCTCGGCGCCCGCTCGCCCCGGCTCCGGCTGGTGCGCGCGCTGCTGGCGGCCCTGCGCCGGGCCATCACCCACCGGGAGAACTCCCGTTACTTCCGCAGCGAGCTCTTCGGCTACAGCAAGGCGGTCTTCGCCTCGCTGGGCGAGGACCTGCACGCGCGCGGGGTGCTGCGCGACCCCGGCGACGTCGTCCACCTCACCCAGGACGAACTGTTCGGCTGGTACGACGGCAGCGGGGTCAGCGGCAACCTCCAGGCGCTCGCCGACGTCCGCCGCGCCGAGTACGAGGCGCCCGGGCCGGACCTGCCTCCGGGTTTCACCACCCTGGGCCCGGTCCGCGACCGGCTCCCCGGCGGCCCGGCGGCGACGACCGCCGCCACCGGGCACGGCGAGGGGGAACTGTCCGGGCTGGGCTCCAGCGGCGGGGTCGTCCGCGGCACCGCCCGCGTCGTCCTCGACCCGTTGCTGCCCGTCGAACCGTGCCCGGACATGATCCTGGTGGCCCGGGAGACCGACCCCGGCTGGCTCTTCCTCATGCTGGGCGCGCGCGGGCTGGTCGTGGAACGCGGCACCCTGCTCTCGCACACCGCCATCACCGGCCGCAAGTTCGCCATCCCCACGGTCGTCGCCGTCTCCGGCGCAACCACCGCAATCCCCGACGGCGCGCTCATCGAGATGGACGGCTCCACCGGGCGCGTCAAGATCCTGGCGCCCCCGCCGGACCGGGAGGCGGACCGATGAGGACGGCGACCGCACTCTTCCGTTTCACCGTCCAGGTCTTCACCCCGTACGTGTACGTCCCCTACGCCACGCTGTGGGTGCTGTCGCTTGAGGCCGCCGCCGCGGCGGCGACCCGTACGCCCTGGCACCCCGGCGCCGGCACGGCGGTGCGCTGCGCCTCGGCCGTCCTGGTGCTCTTCTGGCTGCGGGTGGTCGACGAGCAGAAGGACCTCGACTACGACCGTGCGCACAACCCGGACCGCCCCCTGGTGCGGGGCACGGTCACCGTCGCCCAACTGCGGTGCGCGATGGGCGTCGTGGCGGTGCTCCTCGTCACGCTGAACGCGGCGCTGTCGCCGGTGTCGCTGCTCCCGCTCGCCGCCTGCCTCGCGTACTCCTGGCTGCTGGTGGTGCTGGAGCGGCGGTCCCCCCGGCTCCGGGACGGCGTCCTGCTCAACCTCGCCGTCACGCACCCGGTGCAACTGCTGCTCAGCGTGTACGTCTTCGTCTCCCTGACCGGCTCCACGCCCGTGCCGGCCCGTTGGCACGCGCTGCCGCTGCTGCTCGTCCCCGCCTGCGTCTTCCTGCACTTCGAGTTCGCCCGCAAGACCCGCTGGCGGTCCGAGCCCGGCTCCAGGACGTACTCGGGCGTCATCGGCCCGGTGCCCAGCGCCCTGACGGCGCTGGGCTGGGCGGTCCTCGCCACCGTGCTGGCCGCGGCCCTGCTGCGCGACCCCCGGGCACTGCTCCCCTGCGCCCTGCTCGCCCTGCCGGTCATGGCGGCGCTGCGCTTCCTGCGCCGCCGCGCCGCCGCCTGGCCGGTGCCCGCGGCGATGGCCTTCGTCGTCGGCTTCCTGTCCGCCCTGCTCACCTCGGCGCTGCTCATCCAGTCCGCCACGCCCGGAGGCCCCCGATGACGGCCCGTGACGACCGGCAACTCCACAACCACCGGGCGGAGTTGCCTTGCGCCCTTCCGGCCCTCCGGGGCTCGGCAGCGCCCGGCTTCCTTCACCACCGCACCGCCGCCCGGCCTGCGCGCTCCCACGCCGCCCCCGGAGGCCCCCGACCACGACCACCCCCAACCACCCACCCCCCGTGCCCCGACCGGCCTTCCGCCCCCCGGAACCCCACCAGCCATCCCCCGCCCCCACCTCGCCGCCCGGCCCGTAAACAGCACGG
>NZ_JARAVK010000433.1:0-4556 GCF_033792765.1 Streptomyces sp. PA03-6a
GTCCGGCACCGAGCAGGACCTTGTGCCGGTTGGCGGCCCACCAGGTCGGTGGGGCGGGGGTGGTGAGCACGCCGATGACCGTGGGCGCCGTCTTCTTCGCCAAAGCGGGGGAGTCTCCTTCAACAGATGTGAACCGCAGGGGGCTGCGGTGCGTGGACGTGGTGTAGGCCGGTCGGCCTGTCCCGCGCCCAACGCCCGCACGCTGGGGGCGGGTTTGGGTGCGAGGCGGGCGGACCGGTTCACAGGCCGCGGACGTCGGCAAGGGACGCTCCCTCGAGGAGCGTGCGCAGCGGCACACCGCCTTTGGCCCAGGCATCGTTGAACGCGGGCACCGACTCCACGTCGGTGCCGAAGCGGCGACGGATGGCGTCCATCAGGACCTCGATGGCGTCCCTCTCCAGGTTGTAGTCGCCTACGGCTTCCCTGCGAATCGCTCCAAGTAGGCAGCGCTCGCCCTGCTCGTTGACCAGGGCGCCGGTGCACCAGCCGTCGGTGATCAGCCGATGGTGCGCGCGCTGCAGCAGACCGGCGACCGGGGTCGGATACAGGTCGATCGGGAATGGGTCGGTGACCGGCACGGTGGTGATGACGTCGGCCAGGTCGACCGGCTCGGTGGGGATGTGGGCGGTGTTCACCTCGTAGGCGACGGCGGCCCGGTCCAGCGCGAGGCTCATCGCGGCATCCGCCGCGGCCAGCCGCGCCTCGAACGACAGCACCCCTCCCGGCGGTACCGACGCCGGTGCTGGTGCGGTCGGAGCGGTGTGCTGTCTGGTCGGCGTGGGGGTGGGATGGGTCATCGAGAGCTCCCGCGGCTATGCGAAGGCGCCGCCGGATCGGTTCCGGCGGCGCCTGGTGGTCTGGGTGGGTGTTCTGTGCGGGGTGGGTTAAAGAGCGGAGATCCAGCCGGTGAGTGAGCCGAGAGCGCTGGTGATGACGGGGGCCAGGCCGGTGGAGGCGAGCAGGAATCCGAACAGTGCGCAGACCGCGGCGGGCCAGGTGCGGACGTGGCCGAGCTTGACCAGGACCACGACGACGATGCCCACGAGCACCACGACAGACAGGGAGACAGCCACGGGTGTGTCCTTCACGGGAGACGAGGGTGAGCGGGAACGGGCCCGGCCGCGCGGGGTGCGCGGCCGGGCCCGGGGGAGGTGGGGCAGGGTGGGGCGGTGATCAGGTGTTGGTGAGGTGCTTGATGGCGTCCAGTGCCTGGCGGGGCGAGGTGACCGCGTCACGGCGGGGCCCGCTCCCGCCGCTGCCGGGACCGCCACGGGGGCGCTTGCCGCCCCGGCCGCCGCGGCGGGGCCGGCCGCCGTCCTCGTCTTCTTCTTCGTCCTCGGGGCCGAACTCGCCGAGCCGGGGCGGCTCGTTCCAGTCGAACCACAAGCCGAGCCGGGTCAGCTCATTGATTTCGTGGTCGGCGAGCCGGTTGACCTGCTCGGGGAACAGGTCGGCGAGGTCGGAGTCGAAGTCCACGTACAGGCTGCGCATGAGGACCGCGCGGCCGTTGTCCAGGACGATGACCGCGACACCACCGGTGCTGACGCCGTTTTCGGGGTCGGCCTCGCCGCGCATGGCCCGCTCGATGACCGAGCCTTCCTGACGGGCGTAGCGGGCGGGGATGGTCGGCACGTCGTAGGGGTTTTCCATGGTGCCTTCGGCGGCCTTGCGGGTCGCTCCCGGGCTGCCCATGTTGAAGACCACGGGCCTGCTGTTCTGGCGCAGGTTGTCCTTCATCTCGGTGGAGAACCCGTTGTGCGCGAACGGCGACTGGCCGGCTGCGTTGAAGCCGATGCCGTACTTGAGCCCCATGACGGTCAGGTCGTCCCCGAGGGACTGGATCTCCTCTCCGTAGGCGGGGTCGCTGGCGGCGGTCATGAACTCGTCCGCGTAGACGTTCAGCTGCGGGTACGGGCAGCGCTTGTCGCCGGGCTTGTAGTCGTGGGGCTTGCCGTCGTACTCCCACGGCATGTCCGCCCGGATGTCACACAGCGCCTTGGCCGCGCGCAGCTGGCGGACCATGAACAGCGGGCTGGAGCCCTGCCGGTCGATGTACTGGCCCAGCGTGCTGGTCTTTTCGTCCTTGCGGTAGGAGGACAGCCACACCACCATCCCGGCCAGGGACTCGGCCGCCATCGCGACCGCAAAGTACTGGGTCTTGCCGGAGCGGGTGACGCCGAGGATGAGGCCGTGGGCGGCGGCGTTCTTGTCGTGCTGGTAGACCATGTTCTTCACTGGCTGGCCGGTGATGCTGAACCCGCACACGAACATGCCCTTGCTGTCTGGGGTGAGCAGCTCGCGGGTGGCGGGGAACACCTGCGACAGCGGCGGCTCATCGAACGCGCTGATCAGGAACTCGCAGCCGTCGATCAGGACGAACACGCAGGAGTCATCGTCCGGGATGCCCAAGCCGCGGCAGACCTTGGCCAGGTCGATCCGCGGGGTCTCGGTGGCGTCGGACATCTTCGCCCGGTAGAACGTCACACCCCGCTCGTGATCACGGGTTTCGTGGACCAGCTCGGAGCCGGGCGCACCACCCTTCGGGCCGCCGACCCGGTCCGTCCAGCGCTCCTTGGCGGTGGGCTCGCGGCGGCGGGCGTTGGCGTCCGGGGTGATGTGGGTTTCCAGCCAGCCCGGGCCGCCCTGCCGCCCGGGCTGGATCGCCACGTCGCGGAATGACACGTCAAAGGTGTGGACGCCGAACGCGGCAGCGACGGCGGCCTCGCTCAGGCCGGTGATCGGGCGGCCCTCCTCGCAGGCGCGCAGCAGCAGGGTGAGGTCGTGGGGCATGCCCTCATGCCGGTCGGCGATGACCACCATGGTGTGGCCGGGTGCCCCGGCCCGTTCCCACAGCATCCGCACCTGCCGGGTGAGGTGGTCGGCGCCGTCATCGGGCTGCACCAGCATCGGCTCGGCCCAGGCGGCCGGCTGCGGCTGCGGAACGGGCGTGGCGAGGGCGGGGCGGTGGCGGCTGCGGGCGGCGCGGGAGAACGGCAGCACCACGGAACCGGCCGTTGCCCAGCCGGCCGCGAGCAGGATGTCGAGACCGTAGGGGCCCCACCCGAGGGTGTGCCGCGCGGCAACGTCGACGGCGGCGGCGAGGACCGGCGGGGCCCAGCGCAGGATCTTGCGTCCGGCACCGTCCTGATCGCTCTTGGCGGCCAGGACCCAGCCCCCGATCCCGGCGGCACCGGCCAGCTGCACCACGGTGTTGACCGGGCTGTCGGGGACAACGTTCGGGGCCACCGCCAGCACAGGCGCGGCCAGACCATAGACGAGGCGTTCCAGGACGACACTGCGCGGCGTGGACACGACGGGGACTGCTCCTTCAACTGATGCGGAAACGGGGAGGGGCGGCCCCGCGTGTGCGGGGCCGCCCCTGATTGGCGGTGCGGGTCTGAATCGGGGCCCGGGCAGGGCCCCGGGGTTAGTACTGCAATCACAGTTAGGGGGTCTGGTGTGATTGAGTGACCTGGTGTCAGTGGATCTTGGTATGCGTCAAGTCGAGTCATGGCGTGCGGTGTTGGCGGGGATACACGCGCGGTTCGCTGCACGGTTTGCCCGCTCGGAGCCGCGGGGCCGGGCACTGGAGTACATGGCCGGGCTGATTGCGCCGTTGGAGCGCAAGAACGGCTGGTCGCTGGCGGAACGAGCCGGTGAGGCGCATCCGATCGGGATGCAGCGGCTGCTGGGCGAGGCTGACTGGGACGCTGGTGGAGTCCGCGATGACGTGCGGGACTTTGTCGTGGAGACGATCGGCGACAAGAACGCGGTGCTGATCGGTGACGACACCGGGTTCTTGAAGAAGGGCACCAGGTCGGCCGGGGTGCAGAGGCAGTATTCCGGCACCGCGGGGCGGACGGAGAACTCCCAGATCGGCACCTTCCTCGCCTACGCCTCCCGGCACGGGCGGGCTTTGATCGACCGGGAGTTGTACCTGCCGACGTCCTGGACCGACGACCGGGAGCGATGCCGGGCGGCCGGCATCCCGGACGACGTGCCCTTCGCTACGAAGATCGAGCACTTCCAGGCCATGCTCCAGCGTGCCCTGGACGCGAAGGTTCCGTTCGCGTGGGTGACCGCGGACGAGGCATACGGGCAGGTCAAGCGACTGCGGTACTGGCTGGAGCAGCGCGCGGTCGCGCACGTGCTGGCGACCAAGGTCAACGACACCGTCATCACCACCCGGGGCGCCGAGGTCCGGGTCGACGCCTTGGTGGCCGGCCTGCCGCGGCAGGCGTGGAAGCGCCTGTCCGCCGGTCCGGGCGCCCACGGACAGCGCTTCTATGACTGGGCCCGAGTGCCGATCCGGATCTGGTGGGAGAACGGCTTCGGCCACTGGGTACTGGCCCGCCGCAGTCTCACCGATCCCACCGAGATCGCCTACTACGTCTGCTACGGCCCGGTCGGCACACGGCTGAGGGACCTGGCCCAGGTGGCCGGAGCCCGGTGGCAGGTCGAGGAATGCTTCGTGCGACACGAGGCTGCTTGAGCTGAGTGAACTCACCGAGAGGAGGTTCCGTTGAGGAAGGTGTAGTTCCGGGCCAGTGTTCAGG
>NZ_JARAVK010000434.1:0-4501 GCF_033792765.1 Streptomyces sp. PA03-6a
CGCCTGGGGCGGTGCCTGCGGCGCGGCGGCCGCGGGCTCGTCGACGGACACGCCGAAGTCGGTGGCGATGCCCGCCAGCCCGTTGGCGTACCCCTGGCCGACCGCCCGGGCCTTCCAGGCGCCGGAGCGGCGGTAGATCTCGACCACCACGAGGGCGGTCTCGGTGCTCAGGGCGGGCGGGGTGAAGGTCGCCAGGACGGCGCCGCTGTCGGCGTCCCGCACCGTCGCCGTCGGCTCGGTGCCGGCGAAGGTCGCCCCGGGCGCGTCGGGGCTCGCCGTCACGACGATCTTCTCGATGCCGGCGGGCACCGCCACCGTGTCCACCGTGATCGCGTCGGGCGAGGTGCCGCCGCCGGACCGGTAGGTCACACCCGGCCCCGCGGGCTGGTTGTAGAACACGAAGTCGTCGTCGGAGCGCACCTTGCCGTCGGCGGCGATCAGGAGGCCCGACACATCAAGCCGCACGGGCGCGGATACCTCCACTGCCACGCGTGCCGCGGAGAGCGGGATGTTCGAGCCGGGTGTCATTGCGGTCATGTTCCGCTTAACGATCGTTCCGGGTTTACGGTTCCATTACCGAACGGAGTTTTCACGTGTCACGCATCGTGGTCATCAGCGGCGGCGGTACGGGGATCGGCCTGGCCGTCGCGGAGGCCTTCGTCCGCGACGGGGACCAGGTCGTGCTGGTCGGACGGCGGGGGGACGTCCTGGACGGGGCGGTCGCCCGGCTGGGTTCCGGATCGGCCCTGGCGGTCCCGGCGGACCTGACCGACGAGGCGGGGACGGCCGGGGTCCGCGAGCTCGTGGCCGAGCGCTTCGGGCGGGTGGACGTCCTGGTCAACAACGCGGGCGGGAACGTCGCGCTCGGCGGCGGGGAGGCGTCGCTCACCGAGCTGTGGACGGGCAACTTCCGGTCCAACGTGCTGACCGCCGTGCTGCTCACCGAGGCGCTGCGCGACCTGCTGGCCGACGGCGGCCGGGTGCTGCTGCTCAGCTCCATCGCCGCGGTGCGCGGCGGCGGGTCCGGCTCGTACGGCGCCGCCAAGGCCGCCCTGCACCCGTACGCCTACGACCTGGCGGCGGACCTGGGCGGGCGCGGGATCACGGTCAACGTCATCGCGCCCGGCTTCATCGACGACACCGAGTTCTTCGGCGGGCGCATGACGCAGGAGCGGCGCGCGTTCCTCGTCGGCCAGACCCTCACCGGCCGGGTCGGCGTCCCCGAGGACGTCGCCTCGCTCGCCCACTGGCTCGCCTCCCCGGGTGCCGCCCACATCACCGCGCAGATCCACCAGGTGAACGGCGGCGCGGAACGCGGCCGCTGAGGACCGCTGACGCCCGCCGCGGGTCAGTGGGGCCAGAGGGGCGGATGCGTGGTGAAGTGGCCGCCGAGGTGCGCGTGGTCCGGGTTGTCCGGGTCCAGTTCGCCCTGCTCGGCGATGAGCTTGGCCGCGAAGGGCTCGGAGTCGTCGCGCGGCTCGTAGCCCAGTGCCCGCGCGGAGGACAGGTCCCACCACAGCCGGGTGTTGGCGGAGCTGCCGTGGACCACGGTGTGCCCGACGCCCTCGGCGGTGAGGGCGGCGTGCACCAGCCGGGCGCCGTCCTCGGGGCTCATCCAGACCGACAGCATGCGCACCGAGGTCGGCTCCCGGAAGCAGGAGCCGATGCGGATGGAGACGGTCTCCAGGCCGTGCAGGTCCCAGTAGAGCTGGGCGAGGTCCTCGCCGAAGCACTTGGACAGGCCGTAGAAGGTGTCGGGGCGGCGCGGGGTGTCGACCGGGATGAGCGGGTCGTCCCCGACCGGGCGCGGGGTGAAGCCCACGGCGTGGTTGCTGGAGGCGAAGACGATCCGCGGCACGCCCTCCTCGCGGGCGGCCTCGTAGAGGTGGTAGGTGCCCTCGATGTTGGCGCGCAGGATCTTCTCGAAGGGGGCTTCCAGGGAGATGCCCGCGAGGTGGATGATCGCGTCGACCCCGCGTACGGCCTCGCGCAGGGCGGCGCGGTCCGCCAGGTCCGCGGTGATCGCGTCGGGCGCGCCCTCGACGGGCCGCATGTCGAGCAGGCGCAGCCGGTAGCCGTAGGCCGGCAGCAGCTCGCGCATCAAGGTGCCCAGGCCGCCTGCGGCGCCGGTGAGCAGGACGGTGCGGGGAGCGGGCATGCGCGGGTCTCCTCGATCGGACGTCCACGTTCGTGGATGTCATTCATATGCATGGACACGCTAAAGAGAGCTTGTCGAAGCGTCAAGACTCCACCACCTGCGGCTGTCTTTCTTGACCCCTCCTTATGTGCTGCCTTAGCGTAAACGCGTTCATGAATATAGACATCGATCAGATGAGCGCACAGACGCCAGTCTTCAGGGAGAACCCGATGACCGATGCCGCCTCACTCTCCGCGCGCCTCGACGGCCTGCTGTTCTTCCCCGTGACGCCCTTCGGCCCGGACGGCGCCGTTGACCTGGAGGTCTTCCGCGCGCACGTGCGCCGCGGGATCGAGGCCGGAGCCGGGGCGGTCTTCGCGTGCTGCGGCACCGGCGAGTTCCACGCGCTGACGCCCGAGGAGTTCCGCGTCTGCGTCGCCGCGGCCGTCGAGGAGTCCGCGGGCCGGGTCCCCGTCGTCGCCGGCGCCGGCTACGGCACCGCCCTGGCCCTGCAGTTCGCGCGCCTCGCCGAGGAGGCGGGCGCCGACGGACTGCTCGCCATGCCGCCCTACCTCGTCGTCGCCGACCAGGCCGGACTGCTGCGGCACTACGCGGCGCTCGCCGAGGGCACCTCGCTCGACGTCATCGTCTACCAGCGCGACAACGCCGTCCTCACCCCCGCGACCGTCGCCGAACTCGCCCGCATCCCGCGCATCATCGGCCTCAAGGACGGCGTCGGCGACCTCGACCTGATGCAGCGCATCATCAGCGCCGTCCGCAGCACGGTCCCCGACCGCGACTTCCGCTACTTCAACGGCCTCCCCACCGCCGAACTCACCGGCCTCGCCTACCGCGGCATCGGCGTCACGCTCTACTCCTCCGCCGTGTTCTGCTTCGCGCCCGAGATCGCCCTCGCCTTCCACCGCGCCCTGACCGGCGGCGACGACACCACCGTGAACGCCCTCCTCGACGGCTTCTACCGGCCCCTGGTGGAACTGCGCCAGCAGGGCCGCGGCTACGCCGTCTCCCTGGTCAAGGCCGGCGTCCGGCTCCGCGGGCTCGACGTCGGCGAGGTGCGCCCGCCGCTGTCCGAGCCCGCGCCCGCGCACATCAAGGAACTGGCCGAACTCATCGACCGCGGACTCGCCCTGCTCGGCGAGGACTGACGTACGGTGACCCGCGTCAACCCCCACCCCCAGGAGCAGCGTTGAGAGCCTCCACCTTCGTCTACCCGTGGGACGTCGTCGGCGACCCGGAGGCGGCGGACCGCATCGCCGGCCTCGGCGTGCAGCAGGTCACCCTCGCCTCCGCGTACCACTCCACGCGGGCGCTGACCCCACGCCACCCCGGGCACCGTGTCGTCACCGCCCGCCACGCCGCCGTGCTCTACCCGCCGGACGAGCGGCGCTGGGCGGGGCGCTCCCTGCGGCCGTACACCCAGGACTGGGCCGGTGCCGAGGACGCCTACGGCGAGGCCGCCCGGGCCCTGCGGGCGGCCGGACTCGCCGTGCACTCCTGGGTCGTGCTCGCCCACAACTCCCGCCTCGGGGACGAACACCCCCGGGTGAGCGTGCGCAACGCCTACGGCGACCGCTACCCGTGGGCGCCGTGCATCGCCCAGCCGGAGGTGCGCGAGTACCTCGTCACGCTGGCGGCGGAGGCCGCGGTGCGGCCGGGGACCGGGACGGAGGGCACGGAACTGGAGTCCTGCGGCTGGTACGGCCTCGCCCACCTGCACGCCCACGACAAGACGGGCGGCGTGCCGCTGCCCGGGGCGGCGCAGTACCTGATGTCCCTGTGCTTCTGCCCCACGTGCGAGGCGGGGTACACCGCGCTGGGCGCGGACCCGGACGCACTGCGCTCGGCCGTGCGCGACGCCCTGGCACCGGTGTGGGCGGGGGAGTGGACCCCGGGGCCCGAGGAGTGGGCCGACGTCGAGAAGCTGCTCGGGGCGGACCTCGCGGGGCTGACGATGGCGTGGCGGGGCCCCGTCGCGCGGGAGTTGCAGCGGGCGGCGGTGGAGGCGGTACGGGGTGCGGCGGTACGGGCCTCGGCGGGACCGGGGTTCCAGGTGCTGCTGCACGCGGATCCGCACGCCCACCGCTGCGGGGCCAACGTGGGCGTCGACCCGGGGTACGTCCTGGGCCACGCGGACGGGCTCGTGCTGCCCGGGGCCGACCTGGTGGCGGCCTGCGTGCCGCACGCGCGGGCGGGCACCGTGCTGGCCGCCAACTTCCCCGTGGTCGCGGGAATGGGGGGCAGCCCCGGCACGCTGGCCGCGGACGCCTCCCGGGCGGCGGCGGCCGGGGCGACGGAGCTACGGCTCTACCACGCGGGGCTCGCGTCCGCGGGGGACCTGGCGGG
>NZ_JARAVK010000435.1:0-4494 GCF_033792765.1 Streptomyces sp. PA03-6a
GGCGAGGGGGGATTCGGGGGTGGCGGTGACGATCGCCATCGTGGCCGCGAGCGGCGGCACGAGCACCGTCTGGTGCGTGAGCGTGCCCAGCGCCACCAGCACGGCCAGTCCGACCGAGGTCGTGACGGCCGCCGAGGCGATCGTCCGCGGGGGCAGCCGCGGCAGGTGGTGCTTGCGGCGGCGTTCGGGCGCCGGCTCCGCCTGGCGGGACGCGGCGTCGGCGGTCCTGGTCGCCCCGGGCGCGTCAGTCGCCATGGGGGTGACCTGTCTCGGGGCGGGGCGGGGTACAGGCCCCCGGGGCGCGCGGAATCAGCATGGGGACTCCTCGGAACCATCCCCGTATCCGGCCCACGGCGGCTCTTCCGTGACGACGGGGATCACGCCCTCGATCGTGGCGTCGCCGCGCGGCGCGCGTCCAAGACCGCCTTCCTATCGCTTGATCGAAGGCCTCTATTGATCCGCCCGGGGGGCGCAGCCGGACGGGGCACAGGTATCCCTGCGCCGAGAATGGTCGCCATGGACCGGCTGCTGCACCTCGACCGCACGCTCGACGAACTGGACCCGCCCCGCTGGGAGGCTCCGTCCGCTGACGCGACCCATCTCGTCCGCGCCGTGCACGCGTTGCGGCGCGTGCCGCTCGGCGACCTCGGCGCGGCGGATCTGCGCGTGCTGCTCACCCAGCAGGTGGGCCTGCCGTACGTCCTGCCCCTCGCGGTGCGGCTCCTCGTGGAGGAGCCGCTGCTGGACGCGTGCTTCTACGAGGGGGACCTGCTGCTCGCGGCTGCCGGAGTCCCTGACGCCGCATGGGCCGCACTGCCCGATCTCGCCGCCCGCCTGAGCGCCGTCATCGCGGGCCTGCCGGAGGCGGCGGTCGCCGGCCTGCCGCGCGGCACGGCCCAGGACCTCGTCCGTTTCGGCTCTCTTCGTCGCTAACGGACCGCGCGCACCTTGGCGATGAGCAGTCCGCCGAGCAGCGTGACGAGTGCGGTCGCGAGGTACAGGCCGGTGTAGCCGCCGAGGTGGGAGATGACGGGGGCGGCGACGGCGGGGGCGAGCACCTGGGGGCCGGAGTTGGCGATGTTGATGACGCCGAGGTCCTTGGCCCGGTTCTCGGCGGCCGGGAGGACCTGGGTCACCAGGGCCTGGTCCACGGCCAGGTAGATCCCGAAACCGGCGCCCAGCACCGCGGCCGCGGCCATGGCGGCGGGCCAGGTGTGGACGCAGGCCAGCAGGACCGCGCCGAGGGCCATGACGACGGCGCAGAGCCGGACGAAGACCTTGCGGCGGCCGGCCCGGTCGGAGAGCACGCCCACCGGCACGGCGGTGAGCGCCGCGCACAGGGTGTAGATCAGGGTGAGCACCAGTACGCCGGTGTCGGGGTCCTCGATGCCGACCGAGTCGGTGAGGTAGTAGAGCAGGTACAGCGTGCCCATCGCGTTGCCCAGGTTGATCAGGAAGCGGGTCAGCCAGGCCCAGCCGAAGTCCGGGTGGCGGCGCGGGCTCACCCACAGGCCGGCGACCAGGCGCCGCGGGTCGAGCGGCGGACGCAGCGCGCGGGGCAGCGCGGGTTCGCCGAAGCGGAGCACGAAGGGCAGCGCGAGGACGACGGTCAGCAGGGCGATCGTCGCATAGCCCGAGGCGACCCCGGTGACCACGGTGGTCGTGACGACGGCGCCGATGACCAGACCGAGGGACTGGGTGATGCCGGTCCACCCGGAGACCTCGGCGCGCTGGGCGACCGGCACCCGGTCGGCGATGGGCGTGGTGACCCCGGCGAGCATGGCGTTGAGCCCGGCCTGGGCGAGGCACCAGCCGAGGGCCACGCCGAGGACGGTGTGCTGACCGGACGTGACCAGCAGTCCCGCCGCCCCGGCCAGCGCGCCGCCGACGATCCACGGCCGGCGGCGCCCGAACCGGGAGGCCGTCCGGTCGGACAGGGCGCCGGCCACGGGGTTGGCGACCATCGCGACCAGGGCGCCGGCGCCGGTCACCCAGGACAGCGCCGTGTGCTTCCCGGCCGGGTCGATGTGTTCCAGCTGCAGCGGCAGCAGGATCTGGATCGGGGTCATGAAGGCCATGAACACGGCCAGGGTGGCCAGGCTGAGCAGGGCCGTCCAGCCCGGACGGACCCGGGCGACCGGTTCGGCCGACAGGGCGTCCGGGGTGTGGGCGGCTTCCTCACCGGTGTGGCGCATGCGGTTCCCCCTGCAGCACCCGAGAACATGAGGTCATCTCATGTTCGCGCGAGTGTAGTGCCGGGCCGGCGGGCCGCCAAGGGATACGGACGGATCAGGGCGCGGTGCGGCGTGCCTGCGCGATGCGCTCCCGGTACCAGTGGTAGGAGGCCTTCGGTGTCCGCCGCTGGGTCGCGTAGTCGACGTGGACGAGCCCGAAGCGCTGGTGGTAGCCCTCGGCCCATTCGAAGTTGTCCAGCAGCGACCAGGTGAAGTAGCCGCGTACGTCGACCCCGCGGGCGTGCGCGGTCTCGACGGCCTCGATGTGGCTGCGCAGGTAGTCGATGCGCGCCTCGTCCCGGACCTCGCCGTCGTCCGAGGGGTGGTCGGCCTGGGAGCAGCCGTTCTCGGTGATCCAGACGGGCGGGAGCGCGGCCCCGTACCGCGCGTCGAGACCGGTGAGCAGTTCGGTGAGGCCGTCCGGCACCACCGGCCAGCCGAAGGCCGTGCGCGGGTACGGGGGACCAGGGACGGCCGCGTCCGGTTCCAGGATGTCGAAGGGCAGGCCGGCCTCCGCCGAAGGGGCGGCGATCCATGTGGGGTTGTAGTAGTTGACGCCCAGGCCGTCGAGGGATGCGGCGACCACCGCGAGGTCGCCCTCGTGGACCACGCCGCCCCACGTCGGGTCGGTCAGCCCGTACGCGGACAGGTCGGGGTAGCCGCCGAGCAGCAGCGGGTCGGTGAACAGCCGGTTGTGCAGGGCGTCGTAGGCCGCGGCGGCGGCGTGGTCGGCGTCGGTGGCGCCCTCGCGGGTCCGCACCGGGGTGCAGTTGTTGGCGATCAGCACCTGCGCGGGGACGGCGGCGTGCGCGCGCAGCGCGGCGGTGGCGAGCCCGTGCCCGAGCAGCTGGTGGTGGGCGACGGGCAGCGCCTCCAGCATCAGGGCGCGGCCGGGGGCGTGGGTGCCGAAGGCGTAGCCGAACACCATGTGGACGAAGGGCTCGTTGAGGGTGATCCAGCGCGTGACCCGGTCACCGAGGCGCCCGGCGACGACGGCGGCGTACTCGGCGAAGTGGCGGGCCGTGTCCCGGTTCAGCCAGCCGCCCCCGTCCTCCAGCGCCTGCGGGAGGTCCCAGTGGAAGAGGGTCGGCGTGGGGGTGATGCCGGCCGCGAGGAGTTCGTCCACCAGGCGGTCGTAGAAGCCGAGTCCGCGCGGCTCGACGCGGCCCCGGCCCTCCGGCAGGACGCGCGGCCAGGAGATCGAGAAGCGGTAGGCGTCGAGCCCGAGGCCCTTCATCAGCGCCACGTCCGCGGTGTGGCGGTGGTAGTGGTCGCAGGCGACCTCACCGGTGTGGCCGTCGCGGATCGCGCCGGGCCGGGCGCTGAAGGTGTCCCAGACGGACGCCCCCTTGCCGTCCTCGGCGACGGCGCCCTCGATCTGGTACGCGGCGGTGGACGCACCCCAGCTGAAGGAGGCGGGAAGCGGGGACATCGGGATCCTCTCCTCTGCCGTACGCGAAAAACATGAGTGTTGCTCATGTTGGGCCTCGCCAACGTACACCCGATCCGGCAGAGTGGGACCATGCAGGCAGCCACCGATCCGTCCGGCCCCCTCCGCCGCCGCCCCGTGCAGCAGCGCAGCCGGGAACGTTTCGACCGGATCCTGGACGCCTGCGCGCACCTGCTGGACGAGGTCGGCTACACGGCGCTCACCACCAAGGAGGTGGCCCGGCGCGCGGACGTCCCGATCGGGACGCTGTACCAGTTCTTCCCCGGCGTCGACGGGCTGCTGGGCGCGCTGGCCGAACGGAACCTGGGGCGCTTCGCCGACCGACTCGCCCGCCGGGTGGAGGCCGAACGCCCGCCGCGGATCGGGGCGATGGTGGACCTGGCGATCGAGGAGTACGTCGCGATGCGCCGCGCCGTACCGGGCTTCGGCGTCGTGGACTTCGGGGCGATCGGCCGCGAGGACCCCCGCAGCGTCCACCTCCTCGACGCGGTGCTGGAGAACAACGCGGCCGTCGCCGACCGGCTCTGGTTCCTCGTCGGCGGGCTGCTCGGCGACCGGGACCAGGCCGCCGCGCGCGTGCGGCTGCACGTCGCCCTCGAGTCCGCCGACGCGGTCCTGCGACTCGCCTTCCGCCGGGACCCCGAGGGCGATCCGGTGCTCATCGCCGAGTGCAAGCGGCTGCTGCGGGGCTACCTGGGCGGGTGACGTACACGCCGGAGCCCCGTGGTGCCGTCAGGGGGCGTCACGGGGCTCCGGTGCGTGTGTGCTGCCGGTGGTGTGCCGGGGTCAGCCCTTGCGGGCGGTGACCTC
>NZ_JARAVK010000436.1:0-4484 GCF_033792765.1 Streptomyces sp. PA03-6a
CACCCCTCCCCCGGACCTGAGCCGGCCCCTGGGCGACACCCGCGATGCGTCACCACCTTGACCGGTGACGCATGTGCGTGCGAGGGTTGCCGCCGGGAGAACCCCGGGAACAGGAAAGAAGGTTGGGAATGATCGACAGGCGGAGCTTCGGCAAGGTTTTCGGTGCGGGGGCGGCCGCGGCGTCGCTCGCGGGGCTGTCGGGCCTCGCGTCACAGCCCGCCTCGGCGGCGACGCCGCACGGGCCGCGGCCGGGCACCGGGGGACCCGCGTCCGCCCGGGGGACGTACACCTCCCTCGGCGCCCTCAAGCAGGTCGACGCCGGCGTCCTGAACATCGGTTACGCCGAGTCCGGCCCCGCCGACGGCCCCGTGGTGATGCTCCTGCACGGCTGGCCGTACGACATCCACAGCTACGTCGACGTCGCACCCCTGCTGGCGGCGGAGGGCTACCGCGTCATCGTCCCGCACCTGCGCGGCCACGGCACGACGCGCTTCCTCTCCCCCAGGGCCTTCCGCAACGCCCAGCAGTCGGTGGTCGCGCTGGACGTCATCGCCCTGATGAACGCCCTGCGGATCGAGAAGGCGGTCCTCGCCGGCTACGACTGGGGCTCGCGGACCGCCGACATCATCGCCGCGGTCTGGCCGGAGCGCTGCAAGGCCCTGGTCTCCGTCACCGGTTACCTGATCACCAACCGCGAGGCGAACAAGCAGCCGCTGCCGCCCAAGGCGGAGTGGGCGTGGTGGTACCAGTACTACTTCTCGACCGAGCGCGGCCGGCTCGGCCTGGAGGAGAACCGGCACGACCTCGCCCGGCTGGTCTGGCAGTTCAACTCCCCCACGTGGGAGTTCGACGACGCCACGTTCCGCCGCACCGCGGCGTCCTTCGAGAACCCCGACTACGTGGCCATCGTGCTCCACAACTACCGCTGGCGGCTCGGCCTCGAGAAGGGCGACCCGCGCTACGACCGCCTGGAGCGGCGCCTCGCCGCGGGCCCGATGATCGGGGTGCCCACCATCACCCTCGACGGCGAGGCCGACCCGTTCACGCCCGCCGGGGAGGGGGCCGCCTACCGCGCCAAGTTCTCGGGGAGGTACGCCCACCGCACGCTGAAGGGCATCGGCCACAACGTCCCCCAGGAAGCGCCGGAGGCCTTCGCCGCGGCCGTCGTCGACGTCGACGCCTTCTGAAGACCCGCGCCCACCGGCACGGGGTGGGCGGCGACGTGACCGCCCGTCACGGAGACCGGTTCGGGGCGGATCGGGAGCACGGCACCCTCGGGGCCGGGCGACCCGGTCCGCCCCTTTCCGTTCCCTCATCGGCCAGGACACCGCCGGCTGCGTCCGGTTCGCGGGCGAGGCCGTACGCGGGCGCGGTGCGCAGGCACGGCGTTCGCCGTGGCCGGGCAGGAACCCCCGGGAACGCAGGCCGCCGCCCCCGGCCGCGGGGCGGACGAGGGCGGTGGGGCCGACCGGCAGCCGTGCGATCAGCCGAAGGTGAAGGAGTAGGCGCTGAGTCCGGGCGAGAGCTTCAGCGTCAGGACGCCCTGCCGGGACGAACTCCCGGTCACCACACGGTGGATGCCGGGGGCGCCGGAGACGGTGAAGGTGCTGGTCCTCCCGTCCAGGGTCGCGGTGACGGTTCCCGTGCCGCCGACGTCGAGGTAGACGTCGCGGGCGAAGAAGTCCAGGGTGATCCCGGCGTTCCGCCCGCTGGTGATCGCCTCCTCGCCGGCGTCCCAGGCCCCGGTCAGGGCGGCCTGTCCCGGCAGGAGCGTCTCCGGGCGGCCGAACTCACCGGTCCCCGTGGTCACGGGTCCGTTCACCACCGCCGCGCTGCGGCCCGCCCCCAGGGGGATCTCCGGGGTCTGCCTCCCGTCGGTCGGGGTGTCGTCGGGTACGTCGGTGGGGGGCGGCAGCGCGGTGCCGGGGCGCGCGTCGGTGAGCAGCCGCCGGATCAGCGACTCGGTGCCGGCGTAGCCGCCCTCGCCCACGGCGACGTGCCGGACCTTGCCGTGGGCGTCGATCAGGTACTGGGTGGGCCAGGCCTGGTTGCCGAAGTTGTCCCAGGTCGCATAGGAGTTGTCCAGTGCCACCGGGTAGTCGACGCCGAGCCGCCGGGCGCCCGCCGCGACGTTGCCGGGGACGCGCTCGAAGGCGTACTCGGGGGTGTGCACGCCGATCACCACGAGGCCGTCGGACCGGTAGTTCCCGTACCAGGCGTCGACGTGCTCGATGGCGCGCTGGCAGTTGATGCAGGAGTAGGCCCAGAAGTCGACGAGGACGACCTTCCCGGCCAGTGACTCCTTCGTCAGCGGGGCGTTCCCCGGGGTGTTGAGCCACTGCTGGATCCCCGAGATCTCCGGCGCCGCGCCGCAGTCCAGGAGGACGGAGGCCGGTTCCTCCGCGCAGGAGCGCAGCTCCCGTGAGCCGGACGGGCCGTGCCCGCCGGGGAGCCCGGGGCCGGCGATCGCGTCGTTGATGCGGGAGGTGTAGTCGGGGACGGCACGCTGCACGACGTCGGTGAGGTTGAAGGTGAGGCCGAAGGCCAGGACGACGAAGGTCAGTCCGGCGGCGAACCGCACCCCCCGCTGCCGTTCGCGGAACGCGCGCACCCGCTCGCCGACCCTGCGGCCTGCGAGCGCGAAGAAGAGCAGCGGCACCGCCGTGCCGACGGCGAAGGCGACGGCGAGCACGACCGTCCCCGCGCCGATCCGGTGCGTGGCGCCGGCGACGGCGATCGCCGCCAGGACGGGCCCGGCGCAGGGCACGTAGACCGTGCCGAGCACGAGTCCCAGGAGGAAACCGCCGTGTCCGCCGCCGACCCTCCGCTGCCCGATGCGCGCGAACGGGCGCTCCAGCAGGTCCTGCACCGCGGGGAACATCATGGCCACGCCGAGCAGGAGCAGCACCCCGAGTCCCACCCACCGCAGGATGTCCGGGGGCACCGGCAGGGCACCGAGCACGAGGGTGCCGAACAGCGTGATGAGGCTGAAGCTGACGACCAGCCCGGCCATCACCGCGTACGGCCGGCTCCTGCGCGCCGGTTCGGCCGCCTGCCCGGACGCCGGGACCCCGCCCGAGAGGAAGACCAGGGGCAGGACGGGGAGCACGCACGGGGAGACGGCGGTGACGAATCCGCCGACCAGTCCGATGAGCAGCAGCGTGAGCAAGACGACCTCCGGACGGGGCCCTCACGGACGGCCCCGGGGGGAACGGCGTCGTGCCGGGGCCCGTGGCCCCGGCACGACGCGGACGGACGGTGCCGCCGCGGGTGGGCGGCGGCGGGTACGGCGTCAGACGACGGTGGCCTCGACGGTCACCGGGATGGCGAGCGCCTTGGAGTAGGGGCAGATCCGGTGGGCGCCCGCACCGAGTTCGTCGGCGGTCTTCTGGTCCACGCCGCCGACCTCGAGGTGCAGCACGGCGCTCAGGCCGTAGTCGCCCTGTTCGTGCCGGTGGTGGAGGGTCACCTCGGCGACGACGGCCACATCGTGCACACGCACCTTGCGCTGCGCTGCGGTGATCTTCACCGCGCCCAGGAAGCACGAGGCCCATCCCGCGGCGAGCAGCTGCTCGGGGTTGGTCGCCCCGCCGTTGCCGCCGAACTCCTCCGGGACGGCGAGGGTCAGGTCCAGGAGCCCGTCGCTGGACGCCGCCCGGCCTCCGTTGCGGCCCTCGCCGGTGGCGGTGACGACGGCCGTGTAGTGCGTCTCGGTCACGATCTTGCCTCTCTCGCGTGTCCCGGGCAGATCGACCCAGCGGATCACCCGTCCGGGTGGTGACGACTGTCGCAGACTGTCGCAGAACCATGCATCACCTGTCAAACAGGTGACGCATCATGCCCCCACATCGGCCACCCCACAGCCCGTGAGGTGAATCACTTCCTTGACAGGTGATGGAATGGGGGACATCGTCAACGGCAACGACACCCCTTCGGCGGAGGAGACGACGCGATGCCGCCCACGCAACAGAAGGCCCCCGACGCCGCCGCGGCGGCGCGCAGGGCCCGGTTCGGCAAGCTGCCGGAGCGCGTCCGGCCCGAACAGATGGTCCAGGAGACCCCGGCCACGGCACCCGACCCGGCCCGGGACGTGTACACCGCCGACGACTGGCTCGTCCGCTACTGCCTGTGAACCCCGCCGGCTCCGCCGGCCGAGCAACGGAGGTCTCCCCGTGCGCATCCCCAAGCCGCTCCTGGCGGCATCCCTGACGGTGCTCGCGGCAGCCGTGAGCGTCGCCTGCTTCGCCCAGGTCGTCTGACCACCCCGCCCGCCATCGCCACGCCGGCCCGCCCCGACCACCGTCGGGAGCGGGCCGGCGTCGTCGCGCCCGGGGCGCGGCCGGGGCCGGCGGGCGGCGCTTGACGCATCTGAGACGACCGGTCATATTGGTCCTCGGCGCAGGCCTGCCCGTCGCTCCGGCGTGACGGGCGCGGCCTGCGCCGCGGCCCGGCGCCGCCCTCGCGGTGGCGCCCCCACCCCGTTC
>NZ_JARAVK010000437.1:0-4404 GCF_033792765.1 Streptomyces sp. PA03-6a
TTGCCGGAGTAGTCGGCGCGGCCGTCGCCGACCCGGTCGCACTCGGCGAGCGTGCCGTCCACCAGCACGTACTCCGTGTCCGCCTCGCGCAGGGCGCGGGTCAGGCCCGGCGCGCGGTGGGCCAGGAGGTCGATGACCGCGTGCACGTAGGCGTGGGCGGTGCCGACGCTGATCCGGAAGCCGGCCGCGATCTGGGCGAGGGTGTCGTGCTTGCGCAGGTACACCAGGGCGACCAGGGCACGCTGCGGGGGGCCGGAGCTTGCAGCGGCGGTCACCCTCCAGGGTGACGATCAGCATGGTCACCCACTCAACCAGCGCATGAGGCAGGTCCAGTGCTGCAGGATAGGTAACCAACGAGGCTTCCCGGCAGAAGAGTTGAGACGTCAGACATCTCGCTCAACCGCCGAGGAGCCTCGTCCGTTCTGCACGGGTCGCCGACCAGCTGGCCGTCACCCGATCGGTGGCCCCGCTGAAAAGGCTCAGTGGCTCGGCGAGCTCCCACAGTCCGCCCGGAACAATCCAATTCCACGTACCCCGCCCCATGAACAACCCAAAGACCGCCTCACCACATAGGAGACGGTCTAAGACCAGCCAAGCCCCTGGCCGGTGATCGTGCGCAAACTATCGCCACAACCAACAGCAAGGGGCTTCGCTGCACGACTACTCCGACCAAATCAGAAAGTCAAGAGTCAGAAGGCACAACGGCCGACGGGAGGGACCATGTACTACCACCACGAATTCCTGTCCGTCTCGCCGATGCTCCAGAGTCGGAAGACAGTCGAAGTGTCGAGTGCGGCCTCAAGTCCAGTGACTTCTTCTTTTGAAATTATGTACTGATTGCTCTGCCACAATGGAATGATCGGGACATCCCTTGCTACTTGAGCCTGCAGCTCGCGAAAATCATCGGCGGTGTCTGCTCGAGCGGCTCGGCCTGCACTCCGCGGGATCAGCACGCGATTGATCTTCTCATTTACGTAGTTGTTGGCCAGTACGCTGTTCTCCCCGAAGAACGGGGTGGTGAAGTTGTCCGGGTCCGGATAATCAGGAACCCAACCCCTAATGAAAGCAGCGAACTTTCCTTGTTCGGTTCCCTTGGAGTAATCGTCGGTGTCTGCGATCTTCACATTGACATCGAACAGACCACTGGAATTGAGCTGCTTTGCGATCAACTTCGCTTCGGAAACTGTTCCGGCACCGAAGCGGACAGGCGTAGTCCAGAGGGTGAAGCTGACTTTCCCGGTGATACCCGCATTAGCCAGCTCGGCTCCAGCTTTAGCCGTGTTTCCGCCCTTGCCATAGCGGTTGAAAAACACATTGTCATGGCCGATGACACCCTGCGGAATCATAGAATAGAGCGGGTTCGTTGTGTGGTGATAAACCTCCTCGATGATCTCATTACGGTCGATGAGGTAGGCGACGGCACGCCTGACGGCCGGGCTACTGACTTCCGCATGATCAAGGTTGAAAACGAGGTGCTGCACCTCCGTCCCAGTTCCTTCAACCACCCGAACCTCGGAGTCGCCCACGATGAACTTCTCTTGGAACCTGGCGATGTCGGCTTGGGCCAAACCACGGTAGACAAAGTCGACGTCGCCATCGACAAAAGCCTTTTTGAGGGTCTTGTCGTCCTTGTAAAAACGCATCGTCATGCCGTCGTTGTGAACATCGGCAGGCCCGCGGTAGCCATCATTAACCGCGAAGGAGACATGATCCTCATAGTCGAAGTCGTCGATTTTGTAGGGACCGGATCCTGCTACCCCATTGTCTGTGCGAAGTTTATCCGCAGGATATGAACGATGGTCTACAATCGAGCCCGCACCAGAGGCGATCTTCAAGGGCAAAGTCGCATCGGGGTACTTCAGATGAAATACAACTCGATCATTCGACGGGGTGTCAACGGTCTTGATGGATTCGAGGAGCACCGCCGGCCCGTTCGGATCGTTGATCTTGAGTGTGCGCTCGAAAGAGAACTTGACGTCCGCGGACGTTAGTGAGTTGCCGTTACTGAAGCGCAACCCCTGACGGAGAGTGCAATCATAGGTTTGGCTCTGCGAGTCCGTAAACTCGCAATGGCGTGCAATCTCAGGCTCCGGCTTCGTAGCACCTGCTGGATAGCTTAGCAGCGTCTGGAACACGTTGTTGAAAACAATCCATGAACCGACGTCGTATCCAGCGGCGGGATCAAGCGACGTGACTTTGTCCGTGATTCCCATCGACATGTCATCTGCGAGGCCATCACTGACACCGCATCCGGTGATGGTGCACAGGATTGTCAGCGCTGCAGCCGGGAGCGCCAGCAGTTTGAAATTCATGCGACTTCGATTTTCCTTGCTCAAGACTAATTCGACGAAGGTGTGCCCGGGCGGCATCTCACTCATGCCGCCTCCCTGATCGTGGGAGTGTCTAATTTTTGGCCGCCGTCATCTCCGGTCGAATACGTCGAGGCAGAATTTTTCGAAAGATGAAGGGTCGCCCACCATTCGCTGAACCTTGACTCGCAATCCTGTTCTCACCAACGACACGAGAGGGTCTCGCTGCAATCGGGGAGTGAATTCACGAGAAATAAATACGGGATGGATTTCACTCGCTTGCGGCGACTCCCCGGCGAGTCCCAGCAAAATTCCCTTATAGGGAACCTTGGCCAGCCGCTAGAAACGCGAGTGATTCTAATCAATTCGCAGGCGGATGGATAGAACCTCGGAGTCATAAATTGAAGAATCGCGCCAATTTTGGCCGCCGAGGACGGGCTACAGTGTTTCAGAGGAACCCCACCGACGAGACCAGTTACCCGCAGCCCACCGAGCAATCGCTGGCCTCGTCTCCCACCGCAGCACAAACAGCCCAAATCACATCGTGAGCAGGATAAAACTGCCTCAGCCGCCACCACGCACCAACTCGTAAAATTGCTGGCGACGTGAGGACATCAGACGATGTTCTTTATTTCTGTTTAGGTAGAAGGGATCTGCAGATTAGGACATTCCAGGGTATCGAGGATCGTGACAGTTTCGATCCTCTTGTCATCAGGACTGACTACAGGGACGATCAGGCATGGGAGGTCGTGAAGTCGGCTTTGGCGGAACCGTTCGGCGATTTCAAGAATCCGGCTGCCTGGATCGTAGATGACCCCTCTTGGTCGGATGTCAACGTAGATGAAGCCTTGGAGGCGTTCCACGCGAATGATTCTCTCGTCGAAAAGTCCGCGCCGGTGTTTTTTCTGGCTGATCAACTGACGATGCAGTCCGGTCATCATGCCCTAATGGCGGTGTCGACCGTCACGCAAGACGACTTTGAAGACGAAGAGGAGTATGAGGAGGCGATGGCGTACGGTCGGACGTTCAGGGCAACACCGCATGGAGTCCATATGATTCATGTGAATCTGGAGACTGTGAACATGGACTTTGAAGAGTTCGCTGCGATGGCAGACGAAGATGACGAAGATATTTATCGTCATGAGGATTGAGAGAAGCGCCGACGGCTTCTGGGAAGCCGATTCAGGGTAGCGCTGCCCGGACACGCGTGTGGCTCATCGATGGGTGACTTTTGGGTGCGGGAGTAGTGTTGTCATAAGCCAGTTTGGCGGCTGGTAGCGGATTTCATAGTGGAGAGGCACGGCCGGTTCGCGGCTGGAGTGTGTAAGTGGCATGGCAGCTGACGTCGGTGTCGGAGTGCCTGGTGTGGTCTGCCGGCACTCCTGCTATGCGGCATGAAGTAGTTGAGCGGGCCCAAGGCTTGATCAAGGCGAAGACCTCCGTGTGGAGCCGTCTAGGACTGCACCACACGGAGGTCTTCGTGTCCCACCGTAATGCCCGGCTGACCATTCACGGCAGGCGGCTACTGGTCGAACGTGTCTACTCAGGTCGCCCTGTCGCGCATGTGGTCGCCGAAATAGGCGTCTCCCGCGCCACGGCCCACAAAATGGGTCCACCGCTGACGAGCCGAGGGCGATACAGGCCTCGCCGACCGCTCCAGCCCGCCCCGCGCCACACCGCATCGAACCCCGGCAGCCGTGGAAGCACGGGTCTGCCGGCTCCGACAGATCCGCAAACTCGGCCCCGAACGACTCGGCCCGATCTTGGGCCCACCCGCGTCCACCGTCTACCGCATCCTCACCCGCCACGGCCTGAACCGGCTGGCCCACCTCGACCGGCCCACCAGTCGTTGTCGTCAGCCAAACGAGGCGTCGGCGCGGACCGCGAAGGACGCGCAGAAGTCGTGCTCGAATCGCGCTTGCCCGTCAAACGTCGACCCACCATGGGGGCAGGCTCCCCAGTCCCGCCCCAACTCGCCGCTCAACGCGACCCAGAACGGTTGCGTCCTTGGAAGTGGTGTAGCGGGTTGGACCTGATGCGGGGGTTTGCTCCGGCGTCTGGGTTGGTGCCCGCATAGACAAACGGCCACCGGCTG
>NZ_JARAVK010000438.1:0-4347 GCF_033792765.1 Streptomyces sp. PA03-6a
TAGGTAACCAACGAGGCTTCCCGGCAGAAGAGTTGAGACGTCAGACATCTCGCTCAACCGCCGAGGAGCCTCGTCCGTTCTGCACGGGTCGCCGACCAGTCGGCCGTCACCCGATCGGTGGCCCCGCTGAAAGGGCTCAATCTGTTACCGGCCAAGACCCAGATCGTGCACATGTCGGACGGGTTCGAAACTTTCGGAACGCACCCGTACAGAACGCCAAAATATACATTTACCATCCGTAGAGTCTGCCCTGAGGTGTAACAGAGATTTAATAAAAAGTGGAAAGATTGAGGCTAGGATCTGTCGTCACGAGAGCTTCGTGCCGGTCGGGATCAAAAGCGCCGCGATTCGAGAGGTTTATAGGCTTTCAACCTGCTGGCCCAGACCTACCGAGAGCGCCGCATGCGAGCGATGACCGGACCTTAGCACTGGAGAGGAGTCCCGCGCATGAGTCACGAGTTTTCTGTTCAGACAGATGATTTGCGGAGGCTGGCAAAGGTTTTCCATGCTGCATCTAGTGCTCTCGAAGCTTCAGGGCGCGACCTGAGTTCCGGCTCTACCGTCAACGAGTCAGTTTTCGGGCAAGGCTCGGCGGGTCGTTCGGCGAAGGACGCATACGTAAGCACCAGAGATCAGATGGCGGAAGTTTTCGGCCAACTGGCGGCTCTGTCAGCACAGACAGGTGCCACTCTCACGAATAGCGCCCAGATGTACGAAGCGGTTGAGGATGTAAATAGCACGCTAGCGCATCGCCTCAAGCAGCAGATCTGAATATGGATATAAATGAGGCTATTGCCGAATGGCTCACTACTATCTTTCGTGAGATAGGTGATCCGACGGGGCTGGGTGACCATGCCGAAGCGCTCCGAGTGCAGGCCAATCAAGTTAGGGCTGTGCATACACAAATCGCTGCAGAAGTGGAATCCAGCTCGTGGTCAGGGCTCGATTCCCAGGCGTTCGGATCAGCTTGGCAACAGCATGCCAATGCTGCTGAAGATACAGCCGCTATCTTGTACGCATCCTCACAACAGATCGACCAGCACGCGGAACGCAGCTGGAAAATCGTTAAGGAGATCATCGGAATTGCTCTCGAAATCCTTGAGATATTGGCTGCCGGCCTGGCCTTGAGCTGGATTCTGGCAGGTATCATGGATTTCATTTGGGTGCGCCTGGCACCTCTAATCGAGCAAATTCTTGGACTTGTCGCCCGATTCCGAGCAATGCTCGCGCGTTTTGCCGAGGCGGTCGCAGAGGCAGGTAGGGCGGTAGGGCAAATAGGCGAAAAGGTTGGAGTACTGCTGGGTAGAGGCATTGAAAAAGTTGTACTGGAACTTCCCGATAACGCACGGGCCTTTGCCGGATTTTACCTGGCTGAGGCAGTTCCGCCAGCAATGAGTGGTCGGTCTGTGAACTGGAAGGATAATGCGTGGCAAACCGCAATCTTCTTCGGGGTGGACATCGGGCACAATCTAATAGAAGCTGGACTGGAAGCCACTAAAATTGGAAAGAGCATTAGGGGGGGTATTGAGGGAACGCCAAGGCGAGGCGATAGTGAGTCAGATTTTGTCTCGGAAGCCTCGACAGAAACAGGGAATTTGGCTGTTCGAGGCAATCCTGGTACCAGGCATAATTCGATTGACTACTCTAGCCATTCCCTCCCCATGGAGCGGCGCAATGAAGGCCACTCCGATGGGGCCGATCATGCTGTGAAGAGTGATTCTCTCGATGGCTCTGGTCAGGTCCGTCGCAACGAACATGGGGATCGTGACTCCGCATGGCGGTTGGAACAGGAAGTGGATGCCAAAACGCAAGGAGGCGCGGGTAGGCCTGATGCAGGCGCCATAAGCCTTCCCCCGGCGTCGAGACGTAGTACCATGCGACTGGTGTCGGAGCCGGCTGCTGTGGGCAAGCATTCCGAATCGGCCAGGCCAGAGTCACCCAGGTCCGTTGTTTCTACGAATGACACAATTGACAGTCTCAAGATTTCAGAGACTCCGCACAAATCCCCTGGAGCAAGTGTGCGGGAAGCTTCTGGTAGTGAATCTAAAAAGGTTACTCGCTCGGCATTTCTCGACCACGAGGTGGCGCCTCCGAGGTCTCTCGACGGCGAGTCCGTCGCAAGTCAGACCCCCACGCCCAGCATCATCGGTGAACACCATCTACCTGCACTCCCACACCAAGCGCGTGATCTAGAGCCTGCTCCTACCGTGCCGCAAATTTCGACGTCTTCTCCAGGACCAAATCCCGAAATGGTTCCCTCTGGGGAGGTTTCGCCCGTGATGCACTCACCCGATACTACCCTACAATTCCTCTCGGAAAGCTCAACACCCGCTCACGTTCATGAGACACATGCTGGGGTCGTGCCCTATGGCGCACGCGAGAGCGGCACAAGTCTTGTGGAGACATCGCCGCCGCTTCACACGTCGGTATCAGCTAGCAAGCTCTCAGATCACTTGAACGATCAGGCCGCGGCAGAGCGCGCTGCAATGCATAAGGGATTCGAGCCTAAAACTGGACGCCAATCACTTTATGCAGGACTTAAAGAGGGCTTCAACATTTTCCTCGGAAATGTTGAAACCAATGCCATAGTCGCACATATAAATCACAAAGAAAGGAATGGTGAAGCATATGCGCTCGAACTTCTGGGTGGATTTCTTGGCGGCTTGCGGCAAGGGCTTTTTCATGGCCTTTCCGTAGGTGAAAGATTTGGATATCGAAACGAGCTTCCGGATTCGCCGTCAGTTATGCGCTGGCTAGCATCAACGCCCCTCAGTTGGTCCTACTATGGAATGTACCTTACCGGTAAAGAGGCTATTCTCCACGGTATATCAGGAGAGATGACTCCGACACAGATCGAGCCGTACAACAAATGAGCGCCGAGATGTCTCTCCCCTCGTAGCGTGGAGTCCGTGATTGCAGGGGAAGTTGGGGTTCATGGGGTCCAAGCAACGGACGTGCACGCCTGAGCCCGGATCCACCGGCTTGATATCTGTGGACAGTTCCTCGGGGGAACGAAGAAGTGCCTTGTGACCTGCGATGATGGGGTTTATTCAGGACCACATCAGGCACGATCAGCAAGGCACTTCCCAGATGCAATCTTCCCATGCCGCGGGGGCGGTCTCCTCCGCGTTCGACGACCCGAACCTGATCGCGTACGGCGGCCTAGAGCCGGTGGTGCGGTTGGCCGAGCAGTGCGGTCTGCCCGCGCTGGTCGGGGAGTACGTGCGTCTGCCGGCCTCCAAGGACGGCACCGGTGCCTTCCCCGCGGCGAAGACGATGTCGCTGGTGGGCGGCATGATCGCGGGCGCCGACAGCATCGACGACATGCACCGGCTACGGCACGGCGCGATGGGCCGCCTGTTCTCCGGGGTGCGGGCCCCGTCCACGCTGGGGTCGTTCCTGCGTTCACGCACGGGCATGTGAAGCAACTGCACGCCGTGGCCCGCCGGTTCCTTCCCGAACTGGCCCGTCACGCCCCGCTGCTGCCCGGCGCGGACCAGGCCGCCTACGTGGACATCGACGACGCCATCCGCCGCACCTACGGCTACGCCAAGCAGGGTGCCGGCTACGGATACAGCAAGGTCAAGGGCCTGAACGCGCTGCTCGGCATCGTCTCCACACCCCTGGCCGCCCCGGTGATCGCCGCCACCAGGCTGCGCAAGGGACTGTCGAACTCCGCGCGCGGCGCGGCAGCGTTCGTCGCCGAGACCCTCCGCACGGCCCGCGCCTGCGGCGCCAGCGGCCTGCTGGTGATGCGCGCGGACTCCGCGTTCTACGGCGCCGATGTCGTCAACTCCTGCCGGGCGCTGGGCGCGCGGTTCTCCATCACCGTGCGGATGAACACCTCCGTCAAGGCCGCCATCGCGGCCATCGACGAGGACGCTTGGACGCCGATCAAGTACCCCAAGGCGGTCTGGGACGAGGAGGGCCAGTGCTGGATCTCCGACGCCGAGATAGCCGAGACCACCTACACCGCCTTCACCTCCAAGCCGAAGAAACAGCAGGCCACCGCCCGTCTGATCGTGCGACGCGTCAAACGCCTGACCGCCGACGCTGTCCCCGCCGGGCAGGGCGCGCTGTTCGACACGTGGCGCTACCACGCCGCGTTCACCGACTCCCCGCTCTCCTTGCACGACGCCGAGCGTGACCACCGGCGGCACGCCGTCGTCGAACAGGTGATCGCGGATGTCAAGAACAGCGCCTTCACCCACGCGCCGTCCGGGCACTTTCAGGCCAATGCCGCGTGGCTCGCGCTGGCAGCCCTGGCGCACAACCTGACCCGCGCCGCCGGCGCCCTGGCCGGCCCGTTCCACGCCAGAGCGACCACCGCCACCATCCGCGACCACC
>NZ_JARAVK010000439.1:0-4345 GCF_033792765.1 Streptomyces sp. PA03-6a
AGCCCAGCCGGGGGTTCCAGCCAGGTTGTGGGCAGGCGGTCCGCCGCCAGGCGTGGGGGCACCCCCAGCTCCGCTGGGGGTGCCCCCACGCCTGGCGGCGGACCGCCTGCCCACAACCTGGCTGGAACCCCCGGCTGGGCTAGCTCGTACGTTTGCGGTCGGGGATGCGTGGCTAGGCTGGCCGCATGGTCGCATCGCATGCCGCGCGCGTACTGGTCGCGTCCAACCGCGGCCCCGTGTCGTACAGCCTCCGCGAGGACGGCACGCTCACCGCCCGCCGCGGCGGCGGCGGACTCGTGTCGGGCCTGAGCGCGATCGGGCCGGACGCGGACGCCGTCTGGGTCTGCGCGGCGCTCGGCGAGGGGGACCGGGCCGCCGTCCTGCGCAGTTCCGGGGGCACGGGCCGGCTGTCCACCGCCGACACCGGCGGCCAGCACGTACGGATGCTGGACATCCCGGCGGACACCTTCGCGTCGGCCTACAACGGCATCGCGAACTCGGTGCTGTGGTTCGTCCACCACATGCTGTTCCAGACCCCGCTGGAGCCCGTCTTCGACGAGGACTTCCGCGAGCAGTGGGCGGCGTACGTGGCGTACAACGCCGCCTTCGCCGACGCGCTCGCCGACGAGGCGGGCCAGGGCGCGGCCGTCCTGGTGCAGGACTACCACCTCGCGCTGGTGCCGCAGCTGCTCCGCTCGCGCCGCCCCGACCTGCGCATCGGCCACTTCTCGCACACCCCGTGGGCCCCGCCGGACTACTTCCGCCTGCTGCCCGACGACGTCGCCGCGGAGGTGCTGAGCGGCATCCTCGGCGCCGACCGGGCCGGCTTCCTGACCCGCCGCTGGGCGGACGCCTTCGCCGCGTGCTGCGCCGACGTGCTGGGCGCCTCCGTCATCCGTGACGAGGGCAGCCTCACGATCACGTACAAGGGCCGCACCACGCGGATCGGGGTGCACGGCCTCGGCGCGGACGCCGACTTCCTGCGGGAGCGGGCGCACCAGCCGGACGTGGACGAGCGCCTGGCGTCGCTGCAGGAGGCCGTGGGCGGCCCGGACCGCAAGGTCATCGTGCGCGTGGACCGCACCGAGCTGTCGAAGAACATCATCCGCGGCCTGCTCGCGTACGCGCAGCTGCTGCGCGACCACCCCGAATGGCAGGGGCGCGTGGTGCACATCGCCTTCGCCTACCCCTCCCGTCACGACCTGGCCGTCTACCGGGAGTACACGGACGAGGTCTCCGACCTGGCCGAGGAGATCAACGAGGAGTTCGCCACGCCGGGCTGGCAGCCGGTGGTCCTGCACGTCAAGGACGACTTCGCGCGCTCCCTGGCCGCCTACCGCCTGGCGGACGTCGCGCTGGTCAACCCGATCCGCGACGGCATGAACCTGGTGGCCAAGGAGATCCCGGTCGTCTCGGACGACGGCGTGGCGCTGGTCCTCTCCCGCGAGGCGGGGGCGTACGAGGAGCTGGCCGACGACGCGTTCGTGGTCAATCCGTACGACATCCGGGCCACGGCCAACGCCCTCCACCAGGCGCTGTCCGTGTCGCACGGCGAGCGGGCCGAGGCCACCAAGCGACTCGCGGCGGCCTCGACGGCGCTCCCCCCGCAGCAGTGGTTCCTGGACCAGCTGCGGGCGCTGGGCTAGGGACGTGAGGGGGCCCGCCGGCTGATCCCCAGCCGGATGCGTCCGGCGGTCGTGCCCAGGGCGAGGTAGGTCTCCACCTCCGGCAGCGGCGCGCGGCGGGCGAGCGGGTCCAGCCCCACGACGAGCGCGACCGGTCCCCCGCCCGCGACGAAGGCGGACCACCGCTCCCCGGCCGCGACCTCCAGCAGCGGGCCGCCGTCCGGGCCGCGCACCGTGGCCCGCCCGGGACGCGGGACGGCGATCCGCTCGCCGAGCTCCGGCAGCCGCCGCCCGGGCTCGGCGAGCCCGAGGAGCGCGGCGAGTTCCTCCGTCCCGCTCCCGTGCGGATGGGCCAGCAGCAGGAACGCCACCGGCCCGAACGCCGTGTCGTCCAGCCAGGTCCACGAGGCGGGCCTCACCGCAGCACCACCCACACCTGCTTGCCGTCGGGAGTCGGCCGTACGCCCCACCGGTGCGCCGCCGCCGCGATCAGGTGCAGGCCGCGCCCGCGTTCGGCCGCCCAGTCCGGCGGCCCGGGGGCCGGGACCGGCAGGACGGGGGAGCGGTCGCTGACCGTGGCCCGCACGCCCTCCGCGGCCAGGTCGTCCAGGGTCAGCTCGCACTCCGGGGAGCCCGCGTGCCGGTGCACGTTGGCGAGTATCTCCGTGACGCACAGCGCGGCGGCGGGCGCCAGGTCCTCGCGCCCCCAGGCGCGGAGCTGTTCGCGTACGGCCCGGCGGACCTCGGCGATGCGGGCGGGCTCGGCGACGACGCGCATCGCCGCCGCGGGTGGAGATTCCTGCGTCATGGGTCCAACGGTTCCGTGCCGTGGCTAGCCTGACCAGGGCGGATCTGACCCCGGATCAGTTGTGTCGGGACCGGTCCGCGGCTGTGTACGGCGTGTGTACCGGGGAGGTGGTGCCGTGTCCGCGAAGGGCGAGGGCTCGGCCAGCATGCGGATGTTCGGTTCAGTGGCACGGTCCCTGCGGGAGGCCCGCGGGATGTCGACCGACGAACTGGCCGCGCACGTCGGCTATTCGAAGTCGCTGGTGGTCAAGATCGAGCGCGGCGAGCGGATGCCGCCGCCGGCGTTCGTGGAGAGGGCGGGAACCCTGCTGGGCGACGGCGGCGGGGTGCTGCGGTCCGCGGCGCGTCATCTCGAACGGGCCGAGTTCCCCTCCTGGTTCGAGGAGTACGCGGAGCTGGAGCGCGCGGTGGTGAGCCTCTACACCTACGACACGCAGGTCATCAACGGCCTGCTGCAGACCGAGGAGTACGCCCGCGTCGTGCTCGGCGCCTACTGCCCGACCCTGGAGACGGAGGAGGTCGAACGCCGCGTACGGGCCCGGCTGGCCCGGCAGGCGCTGCTGACCCGCGCCCCGGCGCCGCAGCTCGCCTTCGTCATCGAGGAGTGGGTGCTGCGCCGTCCGGTCGGCGGACGGGCGGTGCACCGGCGCCAGTTGGAGCGGCTGGTGGAGACCGCGGCGCTGCGTCATGTGACGGTCCAGGTGATGCCGCTCTCCCACGAGGCTCACGCGGGCTTCGACGGACCGATGCACCTGCTGGAGACCCACGATCTGCGGCTGCTCGCCTATCTCGAAGTCCAGGGCCGCAGCGTGCTGGTGGACGGCCGGGACGAGGTCAGCAAACTCCACCAGCGCTATGCGATGATCCGCTCACAGGCCCTCAGCGTGGGGGACTCCGCCAGAGTGATCGAGCAGATTGCGGGGGAGCTATGACGTCCCAACTCGCCTGGTTCACGAGCAGTTACAGCGGCAGCGAGGGCGGTGCCTGCGTCGAGGTGGCCCATGCCCCGGGCGCCGTGCACGTACGGGACTCCAAGGACCCCGCCGGACCCGCGCTCGCCTTCACCGGCGAGGCGTGGACGGCGTTCGTCTTCTTCGTCGCCGACAACACCGGGACACCGGTAGAGTAATCGGCCGATCACCCTTCGTGCCCAGCGCATGAAGCGGCCCCCGTGGTGCGCCAACACCGGCCGGGGGCCTACACCTACGAGGCTTGATTCGCCAAGGAGCCCCGCACATGATTTGTCATGCTATCCCGCCGACCCGTTTCTTCTCCCAGACGCCGAACGACCTCATCCGCCATCCACGCCTGAACGGCACCGCCGTACGGCTGTTGCAGTGGGCGCTCTCCCTGCCGGAGGGGTCCCGGGAGACCCTGCAGTCCATCGGCGAGAAGATGCCCGAGGGGCGCATCGCCCTGCGCCGGGCCCGGCAGCAGCTGGAGGCGGAGGGCTATGTGCACACCCGCCGCACGCAGAGCCGCGAGACCGGCCGCTGGACCACCCAGGTGCTCGTCTCCAACGTGCCCTTGCGCGACCCCGCCGAGATCGAGGCCGCCTTCGCCGCACCGGGTGGCAGCCTCCCGACCGCCGGTGCGCCGTCCGTACGGGCCGTCGGCGCATCCCCCAAGGGGGAGAACAGGGAGAAGGAGAACACCTCCCACCCCGGGACCCTCGCCGACGAGCCGCTGGTCGCCCGCGCGGCGGCCGCGCTGCACCGCCTCGGGCGGCGGGAGGCCAGGCTCGCCCTGGGCGTCGCCGAGGCGGCCCGGCTGGCCCCGCTCGCCGCCCGCTGGCTGGCACACGGCGCGAGCGAGCTGGAACTGGGCACGGCCCTGTCCTGCGGACTGCCGCCCGCCGTGCACTCCCCCGCCGGCTTCATCGCCCGTCGCCTGCGCGACAAGCTCCCCGCACC